>DATLVV010000465.1:0-3639 GCA_035577165.1 Steroidobacteraceae bacterium
CCGGTGCCCTACTCATCCCATCGGCGCATTCTAGCCAACGCGCCGATGGGCGACTCGCACCCCAGAGAAATCACCCGCTCATGCCGCCATGGCGGCGATGTTCTGTCGCGCCTTCAACACGGCGGCCTCTTTCGCTTCCGCTCCGAGTGCAAGACCTTCGGCGCGGACGATGGTGACGTCGGTCAGACCAATGAACGACAGCACCCCGGTGAGATAACTGTCGTGGTGCTCGAGAGCAGCTGCGGGAGAGCCTGCCGCATAGACGCTGCCGCGAGAGGAGGCGATGAACAGCTTCTTGTTCTTGAGCAAGCCTTCGGGACCGTTCGCGCCGTAACGGAAAGTCTTGCCGGCGACGACGACACGGTCGATCCACGCCTTCAACTGACTGGGAATTGAAAAGTTGTACATGGGGGCGCCGATCACCAGGATGTCGGCCGCAAACAGCTCCTCCAAGTAGCCGTTGCCTTTCGCGAGGTCAGCGCCGAGTGCGCCGTCCTCGACCGCGCCGCCCTGCCATACCGCCAGGTGAGCCGACGATAAATGCAGCGCCGCATCCGCCGCCAAGTCCCGGTGCGTCACCTTGATGCCGGGGTGAAGCGCGATTTGTCGCGCCACGATGTCCGCGGACAGCGCGCGGCTGACCGAATGAGTCCCGAGAACGCTGGAATCGATGTGCAGAAGTTGCATGATTGATTGCCTCTGATGGGGTAACCCGAAAACGTAGAGACATGGTGCACCCGTAAATCTACTATGAATAGCCGTTATGTTTCGATACTATCCATCTCTAATGGGGATGGATTGGAGGCAAATCGTGCTGGACGGTGTCTCTTTGGATCAATTGAGGGCCTTCATCGCAGCCGTGGATGAGGGCAGCTTCTCGGCCGGCGCCCGCCGACTGCATCGCGCCCAATCGGCCGTGAGTGAACTCGTCAGCAACCTCGAAGCGCAAATTGGCGTCGTTCTTTTCGATCGGTCGGAGCGCTACCCCAAGCTCACGCCCGCGGGCGTTCTGTTGGTGGCCGATGCGCGCACTGTGGTTGCCAACGTCGATCTGCTGAAGGCACGCGCCAAAGGAATTGCCGGCGGCTTGGAGTCCGAACTCTCAGCGGTCGTGGACGTGCTCTTTCCGATCGAGGCGATTGCTGAATCGGCCAAGGAATTCAGGGACCGGTTTCCACGCACGCCGCTGCGACTGTATGTGGAAGCGCTCGGCGGCGCCTACGGACCCGTGCTCGACGGTCGCTGCAGTTTGGGAGTCGTTGGATCGCTGCCCATCGCACCGGATTCGATGACTCTCGAGCGGCTGCAAAGCGTCGCCATGGTGGTGGTCGCGGCCCCGGAGCATCCCCTTGCGTTGGTCGAAGGCGTCATCTCCAAAGTGGAACTCGCCAAGCATGTGCAGCTGGTGCTCACCGACCGATCGCAACTCACCGCCGGGCGCGAGTTCGGAGTGATGTCCCCGTTCACTTGGCGGCTGGGCGATTTGTTCGCCAAGCACGCATTTCTGTTGAAAGGGCTGGGATGGGGCGCCATGCCGCTGCACACGGTGGCGCAGGATCTACGCGAAGGCCGGTTGGCCAAACTGTCGGTTGAAGATTTGCCGGACGAAGGTTTGGTCCTGGCCATGTCGGCGGCCTACCTGACCGCCCAACCCCCGGGTCCGGCGGGCCGCTGGCTCATTCAGCGCCTGCGGCAGTGTTCCAGTCAACAGGCGCGCGGTCCGGAAGGCCTTTAGCTGCGGGACGCGGATTGGACCTGCTTCGCTCGTGTACACTTTTCGATCTCTCGAATCCTTGGGGAAGGTCATGTGCAACGCCGGCGGGAGAAGACACTGCGCTTCTTGGTAGGCGGCGGTGATATGGGGGCGAGGATTCGAGCCCGCGACTGGGCCGCCACTCCCTTGGGTCCCACGAATCAATGGCCATCATCCTTGAGAACCCTGGTGGGTTTGCTGCTTGCCTCCCGACAGCCGATGTTCATTGCCTGGGGAGCAGAGCAAATTTGGTTCTATAACGATGCGTGCGCTCCCATCCTTGGCGACAAACATCCCCATGCCTTGGGCGAGCGCAGCGATGTGGTGTGGAGCGAGGCGTGGCAGGTCCTCAAGCCACTGTTCGATCGTGTGTTTGCCGGCGAAGCTGTGCACATGGAAGATTTTGGGGTGATGCTGAATCGGCACGGACGATTGCAGGAAGCGCATTTCTCCTTTTCTTACACGCCGATTTTTGGCGATCGCGGTGTGGTGAGCGGTCTATTCGGCGCGTGTCTCGAGACGACCGCCCAGGTGATCGCGATTCGCGAGAGAGAGGCGGCGGAATCGAGGTTGCAATCGGCGCTTTCCGCCGGCGACGGGATCGGCACCTGGGACTGGGATGTCAAGAACGATCGGGTGGTCGCGGATGAGAGATCCGCATACTTCTACGGCGTGGATCCCGCCCTGGCGAAAGCGGGCGCACCCGTCGCGCAGTTTTTTGCGGGCATTCACGCGCAGGACGTACCCATGGTGCGGCGGCAGATCGATGAGGCGTTGCGCACCGCCGGCGAGTTTCGCTCCGAACACCGTGTGCGCCAGCCCGACGGGAGCATCCGCTGGGTGATGGCGCAGGGCCAGGTCATCCGCGGCGAAGACGGCGCGCCCGGCCAGCTCCCGGGCGCGCTATTTGATATCACCGAGCGCAAGGCCGCCGAGGAGGCGCTGTATAAATTGAACGCCGATTTGGAAGGCGAGGTGGAGTCGCGCACCCGCGAACGCGATCGGCTGTGGCGACTGTCCCCCGATTTGATGGCGGTCACCGACGCGGCAGGCAGGATGGTGCGCGCAAATCCTGCATGGCTGACACAACTGGGCTGGACGGAGCAAGAAATAGACGCGCATAGCTACCTCGGCCTGGTACATCCGGAAGACCTTGAATCAACCAGGGCGCACATCATCGCGGTGCGGGATGACTCTGCGCCGCTGCGATTCGAGAATCGATATCGCACGAAGCAGGGCTCGTACCGCTGGCAGCAGTGGACGGTGGTACCCGAACAAGGGTTCATTTATTGTGTCGCCCGCGATATCACCGAAGAGCGAAAAAAAGCCGAGGCACTCGAACTCGCTGAGGAGGCGCTCAGGCAATCCCAGAAAATGGAGGCCGTGGGACAGCTGACCGGCGGGATTGCCCACGATTTCAACAACCTTCTGATGGGCATCGGCGGAAGCCTGGAGATCATCGATTCGCGCATCAAGCAGGGGCGGTTCGATGTCGATCGCTTTGTCAAGGCGGCGCAGGGCGCCACCCAGCGCGCGGCGCAATTGACGCACCGGTTGCTGGCCTTTTCCCGGCGGCAGACCTTGGATCCGAAGCCCACCGATGCAAATCGGCTGATCAACGGCTTGGTGGAGCTCATTCAACGCACCATTGGTCCGGCGGTCAGGCTGGAATTCGTCGCGGCGGCCGGTCTGTGGAACACCTTGGTCGATCCCGGTCAGCTCGAGAGTGCGGTGCTCAACCTTTGCATCAACGCGCGCGACGCCATGCCGGCGGGTGGCACGCTGACGATCGAGACCGCCAACCGACCGCTGGATGATCGCGTCGCGCTGGAAAGCGAACTCTCTCCCGGACAATACATCTCATTGTGCGTCAGCGATTCCGGCAC
>DATLVV010000466.1:0-4268 GCA_035577165.1 Steroidobacteraceae bacterium
GGGACAGGAAAATCTCCGGCTGCTGCTGGAAATCGAGGACATCACGCAGCATCGGCGCCTGACGCGCGAGAACGCGCTGCTCGCGCAATTGGGCGGAAGCCGCTTGATGGTCCGCCAGCTCGCACACGAGATCAAAAATCCCCTGGGGGGCGTGCGCGGCGCCGCGCAATTGCTCGAGCGGGAACTACTGGATCCGGCACTGCGCGAGTACACGCGCGTCATCATCAGCGAAGCGGACCGCCTCACCAATCTGCTCGATTCCCTGCTCGGACCCGGCCGCCCGCCCGCGAAGCAGCTCATCAATGTGCACGAGTTGCTGGAACGCGTGTATCACCTGCTGCGCAGCGAGGCACCCGAGGGCGTCGTCGTCGATCGCGACTATGACCCGAGCTTGCCGCCGCTCACGGTGGACCCGAACCACATCATTCAAGCCATGTTGAATCTGGGCCGCAACGCCATCCAAGCCTTGTCGGGCGGCCACGTGCAAGCACCCCGGCTCATTCTTAGAACCCGCGCAGTGAGCAATGTGAGCGTCGGCACGCAGCGTCACCGCCTGGTCGCATCGATTCAGTTCGAGGACAACGGTCCGGGTGTGCTCACCGAAATTCGCGACACTATTTTTTATCCGCTGGTGTCCGGCCGCGCCGACGGCACCGGCTTGGGACTTGGCATCGCTCAGGATCTGGTCAGCCGTCACGGCGGGCTGATCGAATTCGACAGCGCGCCGGGCCGAACCATCTTCGTCATCTCGCTGCCCATGGATTCGGCATGAATGCGAAGCCGCTGCAAGTCTGGTTGGTGGACGACGACGCCTCCATTCGCTGGGTGCTGGAGAAGGCGCTGAAGGGCAGCGGCATGGCCGCCAAGTGCTTCGATCAGGCGGACAATGTACTGATGGCCTTGCGCTCGGATGCTCCCGATGTGCTGATGACGGACATCCGCATGCCTGGACGCAGCGGACTGGAATTGCTCAAGGACATTCAAGTCTCGCGGCCCGGTCTTCCCGTCATCGTCATGACGGCGCACTCCGATTTGGACGCGGCAGTTGCCGCATACCAAGGCGGCGCCTTCGAGTATTTGCCCAAGCCCTTCGACATCGACAAGGCCGTCGAGCTGGTGCGCCGCGCGGCCCAGCAGGCAACGATTTCCATCGATGTCGAGGCCGCACGGCGCAGCATTCCGGAATTGCTCGGTCAGGCGGCAGCGATGCAGCAGGTGTTTCGCGCAGTCGGCAGACTGTCCCGTTCCAGCATGACGGTGCTGATCACCGGCGAATCGGGGACGGGCAAGGAACTCGTGGCTCGCGCGCTGCATCGGCACAGTCCCCGCTCCAGCAAGGCTTTCGTCGCCCTGAACACCGCAGCCTTCACCGCGGATCTCTTGGAATCGGAACTATTCGGCCATGAAAAGGGTGCCTTCACCGGTGCCGACGCGCTGCGCCGCGGACGTTTCGAGCAGGCGGACGGCGGCACCCTGTTCCTCGATGAAATCGGCGACATGTCCCCGGCGCTGCAGACTCGGCTGCTGCGTGTTCTGGCGGAGGGAGAATTTTATCGCGTCGGCGGACAAACGCCGGTGAAGGTGGATGTGCGCGTCATCGCCGCAACTCACCAGGATCTGGAAACACGCGTCCATTCCGGCCACTTCCGCGAGGATCTGCTGCACAGGCTGAATGTGATCCGCATTGAAATTCCGCCGTTGCGCGAACGGCGCGAGGATATTCCCGAACTGCTGCGCCACTACCTGGCGGTGGCCGGTCAGGAACTCGGAGTCGAACCGAAACTGCTGACCTCGCCGGCGGAGAATGCGCTGGCTGCCTTCGATTGGCCGGGCAATGTGCGCCAGCTGGTCAATGCCTGCCGGCGTCTGACCGTGACTGCGCCCGGACGAGAGATCCGCGCCGAGGACATCCCGCCCGATCTCGGCGGGGTGCCCGCGGGTCAAGCCGCGAGCCATGACTGGATGGCGAAGCTGTCGCACTGGGCCGAGCAGGAGTTGGCTGCGGGCACGCAGCGGCTGCTGGACCAGGCGGTGCCGGAGGTCGAGCGCATTTTGATCCGGGTGGCGCTGCGCAAGACCGATGGCATGAAGCAGGACGCGGCCAAACTCCTGGGTTGGGGGCGCAACACCCTGACGCGCAAAATGAAGGAGTTGGGCATGGAGGATCTATAATCGCCCTCATGGGCGACTATCTCTCAGACAAGGTCGAAGCGCTGCGGCAGCTGCTGCCCGGAAACTCACTGATGGATTGGCTGGTCGCCGGACTGGTGGCCGTTGCCGTTTGGTCCGTGCTGTGGATTTTGCGGCGCTTCATCGTCTCGCGCTACAAGACGTATTCGGCCGGCCAGCACGCCCCGCTGCTGCGGCTCATCGCCTATCTGCTCGGCAATACGACCAAGCTGTTCCTATTCGGCGTCGCGCTGTACGCCGCCCAAGCGAACCTGACGCTGCCGAGCAAATTACACCGCCTCATCGACGGCATCGTGATGATTCTTCTGCTGTTGCAGATCGGACTGTGGCTGGGACGATCCCTGCGCTTCTATCTGGAGTTGAAGGAACGCGAACGCGGCGCCGACCGGCTGTTTGCCGGCTCCCTCGACATCATCAAGTTCATCGCCCATGTGCTGATCTGGTCGGTTCTGATTCTGGTCGCGCTCAGCAATCTCGGCGTCAACATCACCGCGCTGCTGGCCGGCCTCGGGGTCGGCGGCGTGGCGGTGGCGTTGGCCCTGCAAAACATCCTCGGCGATTTGTTCGCCTCGCTGTCCATCGCTCTCGACAAACCCTTCGTGGTCGACGACCGGTTGGTGATCGACGCCTACATGGGCAAGGTCGAGCACATCGGCATCAAGAGCACGCGATTGCGCAGCGATTCCGGCGAACAGATCATTCTCTCGAACGCCGACATTCTGAAGAGCCGGGTGCGTAATTTCGGCCGCGCTCCGGAACAGCGCGTATTGACCACGCTGCGCCTCAGCTATGAAACAGACTCCGACAAGCTGCGCAGCATCCCCCAGCTGCTCGAGGGCATCGCGCGCGAGCAGGCGAACGTGCGTGTCGAGCGCTGCCATTTGAATACTCTGGGGGATTCCGCCCTGCAGTTCGAGCTGGCGTATTTCGTGCAGCAGCCGAACGTCAATTCCGTGGCCGATGTGCAGCAGGCGGTCAATCTGCGCATCATCGAAGAATTTCGCCGCATGAAAGTTGAGTTCGACTATCCCACGCAGCGCGTGATCGTTGCGCAGGCGCGCACGGCCGAGCCATAGCGCCGGCAGCGGCGCGACCCCCATGTTCCATATCGTGCTGTTCGAGCCCGAGATCCCGCCGAATACGGGCAATGTAATCCGCCTGTGCGCGAACGCCGGCACGACGCTGCACCTGGTGAAACCGTTGGGATTCCGCCTGGACGACAAGAGCCTGCAGCGGTCCGGGCTCGACTATCATGATCTCGCGGCCGTCAAAGTCCATGCAAGCCTCGATGCCTGCCTCGATCAGCTTGCGGGAGCGCGGCTGTTTGCCGTGGAGACCGGCGGGCAGCAGTGCTACAGCGACGCCGCGTTCCGCGCCGGCGATGCGTTCCTGTTCGGTCCTGAAACCCGCGGACTGCCGCAGGCCGTGCTGGATCGGGTGGGAGCGAACTCGTTGTTCATACCCATGCGCGCGCAGAGCCGCAGCATCAACCTATCCAATGCCGTGGCGCTGATCGCGTACGAAGCGTGGCGTCAGCTCGCCTTCGGCGGCGCGGCCCCGCGGAACACGTCGTCAGGCGCCTAGCTCGCGAGGTTCAAGATGCCTTCGAGCACGGCAACGCAGCGGCCGCCGATGTGCGTGCCGGTCACTGCACCCTGGTTTTTCGTGGTGCGTCCGAGCAGCAGGCTGGGCCGGCCCATGTCGACGCCCTGATGAATGCGCCAATCGAGTTCGGCGCGATCGCGAGGATCGAGCGTTGCCAGCAGCGCGATGGCCGCCGCGCAGGCACTGCCCGTGGCGGGATCCTCGATGATTCCATCCAGCGGTGAAAAGGTGCGCGCATGCAGCACGATGCTGCCGGCCGCGGCGGAGTCCCCGGGCTCGCGCCAATAGGCGAAGATTGCGTCCGAGCCATCGAGCGGCAGGAGTTCGGCGTGCGCTGCAAAGTTGGGTTTGGAGCGCCGCAGGGCATCGCGGCTGCGCAGTTCGACGACCAGAAACGGCAGGCCGACCGAGACCACCTGCGGTGCGTGCACGTGCATGGCGATGTCGGCGGCATCCAGCGACAGGCACGCCGC
>DATLVV010000467.1:0-3279 GCA_035577165.1 Steroidobacteraceae bacterium
GTGATCACACCGCCGCCAATCGCACCGCCCAGATCGATGGACCATAATTTCTTGCCGCTCGCCGCATCGAACGCATAGAAATTGCCTCCCATGTCACCGAACAGCACCAGGCGGCCTATGGTGGTCGTTACTCCGCCGAGCAGGGGGTAGGGAGCATGAAATTGCCATTTGCGGGCCCCGCTGACGGCGTCGCTGGCGGTCAGCCAGCCGCCCCAGCGCTTTTGATCATCCTGCTGCCCGAATCCCTCGGTGGCTCCGCTCCAGGGCTGCCCCGGCTTCGAATTCGCGAGAGACGCCGGGGGCACTGCGCGCACGGTCGTGCACCAATCGACCTCGCCCGTAAAAATGAGATTGTCGGCCGGATCGAACGCCGCGCCATTCCACTCTGCCCCGCCCTGCGAGCCGGGACAAAATCGCGTTCCCGCGGCCGTGATGGGTGCATCGATATTCGACATGGGCGTGACCGGCTTCTTGAATACGGTACTGCCGCTGTTTAAATCGATGAGGTACAAGTTCCCGTCCTTGGGTGCTTCGGCCAGCATTCGATGGCCGACGTGGTTGCGGAAAATAACCGGCGCGGACGAAACGTCCCAATCGTGAAAATCGCGCTTGATCAGCTGAAAGTGCCTTTGATACGCACCCGTCTTCGCGTCGAGCACCACGATCGAGCTGGCGAACAAGTTGTCGCCGGGACGGACCGCTTTCGCGAAATCCGGGGCGGGATTTCCGCCGGGCACATACAGCAGGCCGGTGACCGGGTCCAACGAATAGGAGGTCCAATTCGCACCGCCTGTTATGGGGATCCCCTTGCCGTTCTTCCATGACCCCTGGGCCGCAGCGGTGGCCGGAGCCTGCGGTCCTCTCGACACGTCGTCGGGTGCCTTGGGCACCATGTAGAACTCCCACACGATGCGGCCGGTATTCGCGTCCAGCGCATACATGCGCCCCTTTACGCCCTTGTTGTCGCCGCCGGCATTGCCGATGAATACCAATCCGTTCCAAGCAATGGGCGACGCCGGCACGGACTCGCCGCGAGCCGGATCCGCGATGACCGTGGACCAGAGGAGTTTGCCGTTCTTGGCGGCATAGGCGACCACATGGCCATCGGACGTGCCGCGAAACACACGCCCCTCCAAGTAGGCCGCGCCCCGGTTGACCTTGAGAGGCCCGGCGGCAAAATCGCCATGCGCACGCCAATTCAGTTTGCAGGTGTTGGCGTCGATTGAAATCGTGTCGTGCTCGGTGGTGGCAAACAATGCGCCTTCAATCTCGATCAAGCCCGACTGAAACGACACTTGTTCGCCGGTATCGAAGCTGCAGCGTACCTTGAGCCCCGCGACGCTTTTCGTATCAATGGCATCAAGGGTGGCGAATCGTTCGGAAGTGAGCGTGTTGTTGTAGCTCGGCCAGTCCTTGTATGCCGCCTCGACCCACCCGGGGCAGGCGATCAAGAGTGCCGCGGCGATTGCTGGAAGTCTCCACTGCATAGGCGCTCCGGTGGCGTGAGTCAGCCTGCAGTATTCACCGCGGTGCAGCGGACGTCCAGGATCATTCGGCAGACCAGCGCGTCGGCGCCCGCCTACAGCCGATCGTCTCCATTCACACCGGCGAGCGGCAATTCATGGGTACATGAATCTCCGCGTCAGCGGCAACGGCAGACTTCCGGGGGCGCGCTTGCCCGCCAATATCTGGTAAATGCCGATGTGCCCTGACTCGAATTCCAGCGCGCAGGCGGCCATGTACAGCCGCCAGACGCGGTAAGTGGCCTCATTGACAAACTGCAGCGCGCGCGTGCGGTTGCTCTCGAGCCGTGTCACCCAATGCCGTAGCGTCAGCGCATAGTGCGGTCGCAGAGCTTCCACATCGGCGATCTCAAACCTGACTCTCTCCATGACGCGCTGGATATTGCTGACGTTGTCGAGCTGGCCGTCGGGGAACACGTAGCGGTTGATAAAATCGGTCGACAGCGACTGTCTCCATCCTTCTGAATCATGCGTGATGCCGTGGTTCAGGAATAGACCGTGTGGTTTGAGCAGACGGTGGACCGTGGAAAAATATGTGGGCAAGTTCTTCAGGCCGACATGCTCGAACATGCCCACGCTCGAGATCTTGTCATAGACCGACTCGCCCGGGAGGTCGCGATAGTCCTGCAATTCGACGCTGACCCGATCTCCGAGCCCGGCGGCCAAAATGCGTTCCCGCGCCAGCGTCAGTTGCTGCGGGCTCAAGGTCACCCCGCGCGCGTGCACGCCGAAGTGCCGCGCCGCGTGAATTACCAGCGCACCCCAGCCGCAGCCGATATCGAGAAATTCGTCGCCAGGCTGCAATCGCAACTTGCGGCAGATGTGATCGAGTTTCGCGTTCTGCGCGGTGTCGAGGTCGGCCTCCGGGGTCTCGAAGTACGCGCAGGAATAGACCATGGCCTGATCCAACCACGACGCATAGAACTCATTCGACACATCGTAGTGAAAATGGATGGCGTCGCGATTCTCCGCTTTGGAGTGCGCCTTGACCGTGCGTCCGTGAGTCGGCGTCTGTTGCCATTGCATCCGCCGCGTATCGGCATTCACTGCGCGCAAACGCAGCGCGGAAAACACCGTTCCCAGCCGCTCGGCGGCGGACAATCGCAGCGCCTGCAGGTGGTTCTTGAGTTCGAGGGCGGCGAAAAAATCGCCTTCGATGTCCATATCGCCGCGAAAATACGCTTCAGCCAACCGCAACGGATCTCTTCCGAGCACCGCCGAATAGACCGCCTCGGGCGTGCGGAACACCAGGCTGAATGCACTGTCCCGCGCCTGCGCATCGGCCGCACCCACCTGTAGCGTGTCGCCGTTCCACAGCCGCACCGTCATCCTCAAGGGCAGGCGTTGAAACAGCCTGATCAACAGGTCGCCGGCCAGCTCGCCTCCGCGATAGGAGATTGCCGAACCGGTGTGCAACGATGCCGAACGCATCGCTGATTCGGTGTGTGCTTGATTCTGCATGGACCCCCCGCTATACGGGATCGTCACGGCCTGTCCACAATTATACGACCGCCGATCCTGATTGGAATCGCCATGCCTGAATTTAAGCAAATTGTGTACCGGCGCCGCCGACGCCGATAAATTAGCCCTTCCACCGGTCATCGGTGAAATTTTTACACGCTTATCCGCCGTTTTTGCAAGGGCGCTCGAGCCGATTATTTGCCGGTGCCGGCACGGGTCTTCTCGATGAACGCCGCCACATTCCCATGCAAGGCCTTCAGGTCGGGTTCGTGGGCATAAACCATGTGGCCGGAGG
>DATLVV010000468.1:0-4810 GCA_035577165.1 Steroidobacteraceae bacterium
GCGCCGATGTCGGCGGCGATCACCAGCAGCACCAGCCACAACACGATTTGCGCACCGCTCGCAATCCCCTGCGTCGTAGCCAACAGCCGCGCCAGGGCAATGAAGGCCGGCAGCAGCACGGCTACCCCGCAGAGCAGCGTGAGCGCCCGACGATGCCGCGCCGGCGCCACCAACAGCCACACGAGCGCGATCAGCCACCACACACACGCCAACCTAAGAAGCAGCTTGAGGTGCGCAGGCTCGGCGCTCCACGCCCACGCCAGCAGCATCAGCAGCGCGAGCCCCGCGGCGTAGGCGGCGCGGAGCCCGGCACCGGTCAAGGCTCCGAAACCGGCCCACTCCCAAGCGCCCACGGTAAACACCACGCCGAATGCCGCCACCGCCCAGGCCGGCGGCAGCAGGAACAATCCCGCGAGCAACAGGCAGGCCAGGACGGCCGCAGTGACGATTCGGGTCTTAAGCATCGACTGCCTCAAGCATCGGCTTGCGCCGCACGTTGCCCCGAGGTTTGGCCGAAGCGCCGCTCGCGCCGCGCGAAATACGCGAAGGCTGCATCCAGGTGCGCCGGCGAAAACTCCGGCCACAGCTCGTCGCAAAAATACAGTTCGGTATACGCAAGATTCCACAGCAGGAAATTGCTGATGCGCCGTTCGCCGCCGGTGCGGATCAGGAGATCGGGATCGGGCACGCCCTTGAGCGCGAGACGCTCTGCGAGCCGCGATTCATCGATCTCGGAGGCGGCGAGCCTGCCGGCTGCCGTGTCCGCGGCCAGCGAGCGGCAGGCCTGGACGATATCCCAGCGGCCGCCATAGGCCACGGCGATGATCAGCCGCAATCCGCAATTGCCCGCCGTCAGCTGCTCCGCCGCCTGCATGCGGCGAGCGAGTTCGCCGCCCAACATGGCGCGGTCGCCGATGAAGGACAGACGCACTTGATTGCGGTGCAGGTCCGCCACTTCGCGTTCCAGTGCATCGAGGAACAGGTTCATGAGCATGCCCACTTCGTCGGGCGGGCGGCGCCAGTTCTCGCTGCTGAAGGCGAACAGGGTGAGATAACTCACCTTGCGCTTGGCGCATTCCTCCACGACCCGGCGCACCACCTTGACGCTGGAGCGATGGCCGGCCGGCCGCGGCAGGCCGCGCGACCGGGCCCAGCGGCCGTTGCCGTCCATGATGATTGCTACATGCTGCGGCGAGTCGGCCATCTTCACACCTGCAGCAGCTCCTTTTCCTTGTCCGCCATGGCGTGATCGATTTCCGCGACGTGCTTGTCGGTCAGCTTTTGCACGTCGTCCTGCGCGCGCCGGTCGTCATCCTGCGCGATCAGCTTTTCCTTGAGCATTTCCTTCAATTCATTCATGACCTCGCGGCGCACGCCGCGCACCGCCACCCGGGCATTTTCCGCCTCGGATTTCACCACCTTGATGATGTCGCGGCGGCGCTCTTCGGTGAGCGCCGGCATATTGATGCGGATCAGCGTTCCCGCGGTGTTGGGGGTCAGGCCCAGGTCGGATTTGTAGATCGCCTTTTCAATCACCGGGACCATCGACTTTTCCCAGGGACTCACCGTCAAGGTGCGCGCATCCTCGGTGGCGATGTTCGCCACTTGATTCAAGGGCATTTCCGAGCCGTAGTAGTCCACCTTGATGTGCTCGATCAGGCTGGTGTGCGCGCGCCCGGTGCGCAGCTTCTTCAGCTGATCCTTGAATGCCGTCACGCATTTTTGCATGCGCTGGGTTGCATCTTTCTTCAAGTCCTCGAGCATGGGTCCCCCTGGGCCTTAAGCGGTTACGACGGTGCCGACGTCTTCGCCCTGCACGATGCGCATCAAATCGCCGGCGTTGAACAGATTGAACACCTGCAGCGGAAGATTGTTCTCGCGGCACATGACGATGGCCGTCGCGTCCATGACGCTGAGCCGGTCGTTGAGCACCTTGTCGAAGGTCAGGCGGGCATAGCGCTTGGCATTCGGATTCGTGACCGGATCGGAGTCATAGATGCCGTTGACCTTGGTCGCCTTCAGCAGGATGTCCGCGTTGATTTCGATGGCGCGCAAACTTGCCGCCGTGTCGGTGGTGAAAAATGGATTTCCGGTGCCGGCGCCGAAGATCACCACCCGGCCCTTTTCCAGATGCCTCACCGCACGTCGTCGGATGTAATCCTCGCACACTTCGTTGATGCGCAGTGCCGACATGACCCGCGCATAGGTGCCGAGGCTCTCGAGCGCATCCTGCATCGCCAGCGCATTGATCACGGTGGCCAGCATGCCCATGTGATCCGCGGTGACCCGGTCCATGCCGGCGCGCGCCAAACCTGCGCCGCGGAAGATATTGCCGCCCCCCAGGACGACCGCCACCTGCACCCCCATCTGGGTCAGCTCGCGGATCTCGCCGGCGATGCGTTTGAGGATCACCGGATCGATGCCGTAATCCTCGCCTCCCAGCAGCGCCTCGCCGGACAATTTGACCAAAATTCTGCGATACCGCGCGGTGGCGTTTGTGTCGGTCATGATCTCGTATCCGTACCCTACTATAAAAGACCCCGCTGGCGCGGGGTCTTTGATTTCAAGCGGCTGCCGCTCAGTGCTTCTTGGGGCCGTCTTTGGGATCGCCGCCCGCGCCGTCCCCTTCGGGCTTGCTCTGTGCCTTCACCTGAGCCATGACTTCGCTGACGAAGTCATCCTGTTTCTTTTCGATGCCTTCGCCCACGGCGTAGCGCACGAACTGCACCACCGTCGCGCCCGAAGCCTTCAGCAGCTTTTCGACCGTGGTGTCCGGATCCTTGACGAAAGGCTGGCCGACCAGGGTGATTTCCGCCAGATACTTGCGCAGCCGGCCTTCGACCATCTTGGCGATGATTTCCGGCGGCTTCTTTTCGGCCTTGGTCTGCTCGGCCAGGATCTCGCGCTCCTTGTCGAGCACGGCGGACGGCACGCCGGCCGCATCGATGTACGCGGGATTCGCGGCCGTGACATGCATGGCCAGGTCGCGCGCCAGGGCCTCATCGCCGCCCTTGAGGGCCACCAGCGCGCCGATGCGGCCGCCGTGGATATAGGCGCCGAGCGCCCCCTGCGAGGTCACGCGGCTGAAGCGCCGCACCGAAATGTTTTCGCCGATCTTCGCGATCAATACGCGCCGCTGCTCATCGAGCGTGGAGGCGCCGCTGCTCAGCGCGACCAATGCGTTGACATCCGCCGGCGCCTTCTCCAGCGCCGCGCGGGCGACGCTGCGGGCAAACCCCTGGAATTCATCGCCGCGCGCGACGAAGTCGGTTTCGCAGTTCACTTCGACCAGCACGGCGGTGTTGCCCGCCCGCTCCACGGCCACGGTCCCTTCGGCGCCGCCGCGCGCCGCCTTCTTGTCGGCTTTGGCGAGGCCCGACTTGCGCATGAGTTCTGCGGCCGCGTCCAAATCACCCTGGGTTTCCACCAGCGCTTTCTTGCACTCCATCATTCCCGCGCCGGTGCGCTCACGGAGCTGCTTGACTGTATCTGCAGTGATATTCATTGTGTAGAACGGCCGCGAGCGGCAGTTTCCTCAAATTGATGAAATGGATTGGCCGGCTGCCAATCGGCAGCCGGCCGATTCTGTTGCCTTGGGCTATGCGCCACGTCGTGGCGCACTGCGCCCGACCGGCCGGCGCCGCGGCGCGCTGGCAGGACGCGTCTCCGCCGGCGGAGTGTCCGCGGCGTCGACATCGTCCACTTCCACTTCGTCGAGCGAGGCAGCCACGGCGGCGACGCTCGGCACCACGGTGACCGGAACCTTGCGGCGCGGCGGCGGCTTCTTGTGGCCCCCGCGCGGCGTCGGCGCCGGCCGACGGCCGCCGGCAGCACGCTTCTTGGGATTGCCTTCCTCGTCCAATTCGACGAATTCATCTTCGCCCACCGGAACCTCGGGCAGCGAGGCCTTGCCCTCGAGCACCGAATCGGCGACCCCGCCCGCATACAAAAGAATGGCGCGCATGGCGTCATCGTTGCCGGGGATCACGTAGTCGATGCCATCCGGCGAGCAGTTGGTGTCCACCACCGCAACCACCGGAATACCGAGCTTGCGCGCCTCGTGAATCGCGATCTGCTCATGGCCGACGTCGATCACGAACAGCGCATCGGGAAGCGCGGTCATCTCGCGGATGCCGCCCAAGCTGCGCAACAGCTTGTCCATTTCACGGCGCAGCATCTGCGCCTCTTTCTTGCCGCGCCGGTCCAGGGCGCCGCTCTGCGCCATTTCATCCAATTCGTTGAGCCGCTTGATCGACTGCCGGATGGTCTTGAAATTCGTCAACATGCCGCCCAGCCAACGCTGGTTCACATAGGGCATGCTGCAGCGGCTGGCCTCCTTCTGTACCGCGTCGCGGGCCGAGCGCTTGGTACCGACGAACAGCACCTTGCCGCCCTCCGAGGCCACCCCTTTGATAAAGGCCGCCGCCTGCGCATACAGGGGCTGGGTCTTTTCCAAATTGATGATGTGGATCTTGTTACGTTCGCCGAAGATAAAGGGGGCCATCTTCGGGTTCCAGAAGCGGGTTTGATGTCCAAAATGGACGCCCGCTTCCAGCATCTGTCGCATAGACACGCTGGTCATAGAATACTCCTGGTCGGGTTGAGCCTCCGCGTATCCCAATCGGCAACCCGTCGAAGCCTTGAAAATGAAGCATCAGCCTTCATTCCTAAGGTCCCGCCGGGCACCCGGCCGATTGTGTCGACACGCGTGCGGGGTTGTTAAAAATAGCCGCGCTTTATACCATGAACGTCCAGTAGAAACAAAGCCTGCCGTCCAATGCCCGTAACCATAAAAACACCCGCTGAACAG
>DATLVV010000469.1:0-5895 GCA_035577165.1 Steroidobacteraceae bacterium
CGCGTCCGATCAAAATCCTGACCGGGCTGCCGTGAAAGACGAAGCTCGACCCGGCGATTTCGGTGTTCCGGTAAAAGTACTGCAATCGCCGCACCTTGGCCCATGCCGAATAGATGCCCAAGGTGACGATGGTCAACAGCAAATTGACTATCCAGATACCGAAATATTCGGCGCCGCTGCCGGTGAAGCGCAGCTGCTCTGGCGGATGGGATGCAGGGGTTTGGGCCGGAGACTCACTCGCGGAGATGTCGTCCATGGAATCAATTCCCTTTGAACATTATAGTTGTTCAAATAGGCTACCACAGGTTGCCGTTCCGTCGCAGCTCGGGAGAACCCATGAATCGTCGCCATCTTCTGGCCACCACTGCAGCCACGGCGGTGATGGGCGCCGTGCCCGGCGCAGCGCTGGCGTCACCCAAAACAGTGCAGCCTGCCGACGCCCCGTCGTCGAGTATCGATGGGCTCAATCCTCCCGGTATTCGCGTCGCGGGCATACGCATGCTGCCGGTGGCCGGCGGCAAGTACAAAGTCTGGACCAAAAAACTTGGCTCCGGCCCCACCAAGGTGCTGCTGCTCCACGGCGGACCCGGCTTCAGCCACGAATATCTCGAGGCCTTTGAATCCTTCCTGCCGCAGGCGGGCATCGAGATGTACTACTACGATCAGCTGGGCTGCAACAACTCCGACCAGCCCGACGATGCCTCGCTGTGGACGCTTGCTCGCTACACGGCCGAAGTGGAAGAGGTGAGGCGCGGCCTCGGTTTGGAACAGTTCGTCCTTTTCGGCCATTCATGGGGCGGAATTCTGGCCATGGAATATGCGCTGCACCATCAGCAGCATCTGCGGGCATTGGTGATCTCGAACATGACGGCCGGCGTGCAGTCCTTCCTCAAGCGGGCGAGCTTTCTCAAGGGCCAGCTGCCGCCGCAAACTCTCGCACGGCTCACCGCGCTCGAAGCCAAGGAGGACTACGGCTCGCCTGAGTACCAAAAAATCATGATGGAGGATCTGTATCCCAAAATGCTATGCCGCATCAATCCATGGCCCGAACCGGTGAGCCGCGCCTTTCGGCACGTCAACGATAAGATCTATAACTTCATGCAGGGCAAGAGCGAATTTTTGGTGACCGGCAATCTCAAAACCTGGGAACGATGGGACCGGCTGCACGAAATCAAGGTCAAAGCGCTCACGATCGGCGCCCGGCACGATGAAATGGATCCTGAGGACATGCAGAAGATGGCGGGCCTGATGCGCAACGCTGGCTATGCGTTCTGCCCGAACGGCAGCCATCTGTGCATGTGGGACGACCAGCAGATCTACTTCAAGAACCTGCTCGAGTTCCTGCACGCGGTTTGAACCGGATGGCGGGCGTTTCCGCGGAAACGCCGCGCTGCGGCGGGCATATGTCGAAAAGCGCAGACGCGAGCCCCTGGCTCGGTTAGAATCTGCGCGCCGGATTGGGGGCTGTCCGTAGCGACGCGACTCCAACCGAGTACCCCCTACAGTGCAAACGGCCGGACAGGCCCGCCGTAATCTTAGTTGATTGGACAAACATGCTTTCCACCTCCAACGTCGCCGTTCAGTTCGGCGCCAAGCCGCTCTTCGAGCAGGTTACGGTCAAGTTCTCCGACGGCAATCGTTACGGGCTCATCGGCGCCAACGGTTCCGGCAAATCCACGCTCATGAAGGTGCTGGGAGGCGATCTCGAGGCCAGCGCGGGCGATGTCATGCTGCAGGCCGGAATGCGGCTCGGCAAACTGAATCAAAATCAATTCGGCTACGAGGATGAGCGCGTGCTCGACGTGGTCATGCGCGGCCACACGGAGCTGTGGGCGGCGATGAAGGAGCGGGACCGCATCTACGCCGATCCCAATGCCACCGACGACGACTACATGAAAGCCGCCGAACTCGAAGGGGTTTTCGCCGAATACGGCGGCTACGATGCCGAGGCCCGGGCCGGCAGCATCCTCACCGACGCCGGCATTCACGAAGCCCGGCACAACGGGCCGATGCGCGAAGTGCCCCCCGGCCTCAAGCTGCGCGTGCTGCTGGCGCAGGCATTGTTCTCGAGACCTGATGTGCTGCTGCTGGATGAGCCGACCAACAATCTGGATATCAATTCCATCCGTTGGCTGGAAAGCGCGCTCAACAACTATGACGCGACCATGGTGATCATCAGCCACGATCGGCACTTCCTGAATCAGGTGTGCACGCACGTCGCGGACCTCGACTTCCAGCAGCTCAAGATCTATCCAGGCAACTATGACGACTTCATGCTGGCGTCGGTGCAGGCACGGGCCCGGGTCGAAGCCGCGAACGCCAAGGCCAAGGATCGGATCTCCGACCTGCAGGAATTCGTACGGCGTTTCTCGGCCAACGCATCCAAGGCCCGGCAGGCCACCTCCCGCAAGAAGCAACTGGAGAAGATCAAGATCGAGGAGATCAGGCCCTCATCGCGCCAGAACCCCTACATCCGTTTTGAGCAGGGCAAGAAGCTGTATCGCTCGGCGGTCTCGGTGGAGCACTTAAGTTTCAGCTATCCGGGCGCCGGCGAAAAAGTATTCGACAATCTCGGCTTCAACGTCGAAGGCGGCGAGCGCATCGCCATCATCGGTCCGAACGGCGTGGGCAAGACCACGCTGATGCGCTGCCTCGCGGGCGAGTTGCGGCCGAGCTCCGGGCGCATTGTCTGGGTCGAAAATGCTCAGCCGGGCTACATGCCGCAAGATCCGCAGGCCGAATTCGATGACAAGACGGATCTGTTTTCCTGGATGTCCCAGTACACGGGCAAGGCCGACGATGATCAGATCGTGCGCGCAACCCTGGGCCGGCTGCTGTTTTCGGGGGAAGAGACCAAGAAATCGGTGAAGGTCCTCTCCGGCGGCGAGAAGGGCCGCATGATTTACGGCAAGCTGATGCTGACGAAGCCCAATGTGCTGCTGATGGACGAGCCCACCAATCACATGGACATGGAAACCATCGAGTCGCTGCAGATCGGCTTGGAGCACTATCCCGGAACGCTCATCTTCGTGTCGCACGATCGTGAATTCGTGGGCGGCCTCGCCACGCGGATCATCGAGATGCGCAGCGGCGGCGGCATCACCGATTTCAGAGGCACCTACGATGAGTATCTCAAAGGCCAGGGAATCGAGGCATAGACACCAAGCAGCGGTGACCTCGATGGAAGGCGCGGGCGCGGCTTGTTAGGATGCCAAAAGCCAAAAAGGGGATCCTGAGTGCGAAATCTAGTGGCTGGCCTGGCTGCCTGTGCGCTGCTGTCGATGCCGTCGTTTGCGGCGGCCCCGTCGGCGGATGTCGCCGCCGTCAACCGCATTGCCGATGCGGCTTTCAATCATGGCGAAGTGGTCGACATCGCCGCGTATCTGGCCGACCAAATCGGCGGCCGGATGACCAATTCTCCCGCCATGCGCCGGGCCGAGCGCTGGTCCCAGGATCAGTTCAAGAGCTGGGGACTGAAGGACGTCAGGGCCGAAGGATTCGACTTCGGGCGGGGATGGTGGATTGAATCTGCGCACGTGCGCATGACGGTGCCCCGGCCGCTCGAACTGCGCGGTATTCCCATTGCGTGGACGCCGGCCACCAACGGCGCGCTCAACGCCTCGGTGATCGTCGCACCCATGATCAGCGACAAGGATTTCGCCGACTGGAAGGGTAAGTTGTCGGGGAAGATCGTATTGGTCACCTGGCCGGGGCCGCCCAAAGACGATGCCGACGCGCCCTTCCAACGCCTGACCGAGGCGGAAATCGCAAAGCTGGACAAGTACCAGCAGCCGACCTTCGATCCGGAGGCACGGCAGAAACGAATCGACCGTTTTCGCTTCAGAGCCAAGCTGGATAATTTCCTGGCCGATGAGGGAGCGGTCGCCTGGGTGCAGATGTCCCGCGTCGAAGGCCGGCTGGTGCATGGCGAAGGCTATGGTTATCGCGTCGGCAAGACACCCAAACTCCCGGGGGTGGAACTCGGCGCCGAGGATTACCGGCGGCTCGCACGCCTCGCCAAGAAGGGCGATGTGAAGCTCGAAATCGACAGCCGCGTGCACTTCGAGGACGCGGATCATAACGCCTACAATGTTCTCGCCGACATTCCGGGCAGCGATCCGAAGGCAGGCTATGTCATGGCCGGCGCGCATTTGGATAGCTGGGTGGCGGGCGATGGTGCCGCCGACAACGGTGCGGGCAGCGCCGTGGTGATGGAGGCAGCGCGAATTCTGGCCAGTGTCGGGTTGCGGACGAAGCGCACCATCCGATTTGCGCTATGGTCGGGCGAGGAGGAGGGGCTGCTCGGCTCGGCCGCGTATGTGGAAAAACATCTTGCGCGCCGGCCGGCCGTGACCGATCCGGCCATGGCGGATCTTCCGGTGTATTTCTCCTTGGACACCTACCCGGTGGAAACCCTTCCCGGATTCTCCGACATGATCGGCTACTTCAATATCGACAATGGATCCGGCAGGATCCGCGGAATCTACACCGAGGGAAATTTTGCGGTGGTGCCGATCTTTCGCGAATGGTTGACGCCGTTTGCGAGTCTGGGCGCAACCTCGGTGGTTGCCGAGCCCACGGACGCGACCGATCATGTGTTCATGAGCCGGCTCGGCCTGCCGGCGTTTCAATTCGTCCAGGATCCGCTGGACTACGAGACGCGGGTGCACCACACCGACGTCGATACTTTCGACCATCTACGGCCGGAGGATCTGCGGCAGGCCGCGGTGGTGCTGGCGAGTATTTTGGTGGACGCGGCAAATAGCGAGCGGACCCTGCCTCGCAAGGTTGTGCCCAGCCAGCCTAGCGTGACCGACCCCTTCCATTATCCGGACCCGGCGAAGAAGTAGGCATCCGGACGCCTACGCCTGTTTCACGCGGCCGCGCCGAAAATCGGTGATGATTTCGCGCGCGGCATTGTGGCCGGGCGCGCCGGTCACGCCGCCGCCGGGATGCGTTCCCGCTCCGCACATGTACAGTCCCTTCAAGGGACCGCGATAGTCGCCGTGACCCAACATCGGCCGCGCCGAGAACATTTGATCCAAGCTCAGGGCGCCGTGAAAAATATCCCCGCCGATCAGGCCGAAGGTACGCTCGAGATCGAGCGGACTCATGATCTGCCGTCCAAGCACCGAGGCCTTGAAGTTCGGTGCATGGCTGTTGACCAGGTCGATCATGACGTCGGCCACCTGTTCGCGGTGGTCGTCCCACGACGCCCCGTCCGGCAGCACCGGAGCCACGTGTTGACAGAACAGGCTGGCCACATGCTGTCCCCGCGGCGCCAGGCTGTCGTCCACGGACGACGGAATCAACATTTCCACGATGGGGCGCTTGGACCATCCGCCGGCCCTGGCATCGAGATACGCTTGGTCCATGTAGGCGAGGCTCGGCGCCATGATGATGCCCGAGGTGTGGTGCTCGGCGAGGGAACGGCCCGGCAAGGCCTTGAAGTCGGGCAACTCCGACAACGCCACATTCATGCGGAAGGTGCCGGATGCGCAGCGCCAGTGAGCGATGCGCTCGCGAAAATCCTGTGGCAGAGCCGCAGGATCGATCAGCGACCCGTAGAGCAGCTTCGGATTCAAATTCGACACCACACATCGCGCGCGTATGGCTTCACCATTCTCGGTAAGCACGCCGACCGCGCGGCCGGATTCGACCAGCACCTCGCGCACCGGACTCGTGACTCGAATATCCACGCCGCGCTCGGCTGCGGCCTTGGCCATGGCCTGACTGATCGCGCCCATGCCGCCGATGGCATGGCCCCAGACCCCCTTCTTCCCGTTCACTTCGCCGAACGCATGATGCAGCATCACATAGGCCGAGCCGGCGGCATAGGGGCTCGCATAATTGCCGACGATGGCATCGAAGCCGAACAGCGCCTTCACCAGGTCG
>DATLVV010000470.1:0-5754 GCA_035577165.1 Steroidobacteraceae bacterium
GTTCACCACCTCGACCCTGCAGCAGGAAGCCGCTCGCAAATTGGGATTCAGCGCGCAAAAAACCATGCGCGTCGCGCAGCAGCTTTACGAGGGCGTCGACATCGGCGAGGGTCAGGTCGGACTCATCAGCTATATGCGCACCGACTCGCTCAATTTGTCGCAGGAGGCCATCGGCCAGATTCGCGAGGTGATCGTGCAGCTGTACGGGCAGGCGGGCCTGGCGGAAGAACCGCGAATCTTCCGCACCAAGTCGAAAAATGCGCAGGAAGCGCACGAGGCGATCCGCCCGACTGCGGCGAACATCCTGCCCGGCGACATCGAATCGAAACTCGAGTCCGATCAATTTCGGCTGTATTCGCTGATTTGGAAGCGCACCGTGGCCTGCCAGATGGCTCCGGCCATCTTCGATACCGTCGCGGTGGATATGCTCGCCGGAGCGGACGGCCCGAAGCGCACCGTGCTGCGCGCGAACGGCTCAACCTTGGTGACGCCCGGCTACATTTCCGTGTATCAGGAAGGCATGGACGACGTGGTGCAGGACGACTCCGATCACGTACTGCCGCCGATGAAGGAGGGCGATCGGGTCAAATTGACCGGGATCGCGCCCACTCAGCACTTCACCGAGCCGCCGCCGCGGTTCTCGGAGGCGTCCCTGGTCAAGGCGTTGGAAGAATACGGCATCGGGCGGCCGTCGACCTACGCATCCATTATTTCCACGTTGCGCGACCGCCAGTACGTCGATATCGAGAGCCGGCGCTTCACGGCGACGGACATCGGCAAGATCGTCAGCCGCTTCCTGACGCAATACTTCACCACTTACGTGGATTATGATTTCACGGCAAAGATGGAGGATTCCCTCGACGCCGTGGCGAACGGCGAGCAGGAATGGGTGCCTCTGCTCGAGAAGTTCTGGAAACCCTTCATCGATCTGGTCAATCACACCGAAACCTCGGTGAGCCGCGAGGAAGTCGCGCAAGCCCGCGATCTTGGCAAGGACCCTGTGAGCGGCAAGCCGATGAGCGTGCGCATGGGCCGCTTCGGCCCGTTCGTGCAAATCGGCACCAAGGACGACGAGGACAAGCCGCGTTTCGCGGGCCTGCGGCCCGGCCAGAAAATGGACGCCATCACTCACGCCCAAGCGATCGAGCTGTTCAAATTGCCGCGCAAGCTTGGGCTGACCGCCGGCGGCGAGGAAATCACCACCAACGTCGGCCGATTCGGTCCTTATGTGAAATACGGCGCCAAGTACGTTTCGCTCAAGACCGACGATCCCTACGAGATCACGTCCGAGCGAGCGCTCGAGGTCATCCGTGAAAAGGAAATCGCGGATGCCAATCGGTTGATCCAGGATTTTCCGCAGGCCGGCATTCAAGTGTTGAACGGCCGTTATGGTCCGTATATCACCGACAAATCGCGCAATGCGAAGATTCCCAAGGACCGGGATCCGAAAAGCCTGTCGTTGGAAGAGTGCCAGAGCCTGCTGGCGGCGGCGCCGGTGCGCACATTCGGAAAATGGGGCCGGGCACGCAAGGCGGTGAACGGCAAATCCAAGCCGGGCAATGGCGCCGCAGCGAATGCCGCCGCCAAGGCACCGAAGGCGGCTGGCGCGGCAAAGAAGCGGGCGCCGGCGGGCGCGCCTGTGGCGCCGACCGCGCCGACCGCGCCGACCGCGCTGGCAGCGAAGGCCGTCAAAACCTCAGCCAGCAAAAAGGCCCCTGTGCCACCGGCCGAGGCACCCAGCGGCAAGCCTGCGGCGGCAACCAAGTCCAAGCGCAAGAGTAAAGTGCGCGCCGTCAAGAAGAGCTCCGCAAAAAAGAAGGCGTAGGGCCTGTGAACACCATCGACGCATCCGCGGTCAAGCGCTACTTGAACGACTTGCATGAGCGGATCACTGCGGCCGTGGAGGCGATCGACGGCGCAAAATTCCGCAAGGATCCCTGGACGAGACCGGAAGGCGGCGGCGGCGACAGCCGGATTTTGAGCGACGGCGCCGTGTTCGAGCGGGCCGGCGTCTCGTTCTCCCATGTCTTCGGCGACAAGATGCCGCCTTCCGCCTCGAGCTCGCGCCCGCAGATTTCCGGCGCGCCGTTCGAGGCCATGGGCTTGTCCCTGGTGTTTCATCCGCGAAATCCACACGCACCGACCACGCATTGCAATGTCCGGTTTCTGATCGCCGCGCCGGAAAACGGTTCTGCTCATTGGTGGTTCGGCGGCGGATTCGATCTCACGCCGTACTATCCTTATGACGAAGACGTCCTGCATTGGCACCGCACGGCGCGCGACGCCTGTCTGCCGTTCGGCGCCGGGGCTTACAGCCGGTACAAGGAATGGTGCGACCGCTATTTCTTCCTGCCGCACAGAAACGAGACACGGGGCATCGGCGGCTTATTTTTCGATGATGTTCATCAGGACGGGTTCGAGCGGTCGTTCGGCTTGCTGCGCAGCGTGGGCGATCACTTCCTTTCCGCCTACATGCCGATCTTGGAGCGCCGCAAGGATCTGGCTTACGGCGAGCGGGAACGCCAATTTCAGCTGTACCGGCGCGGACGCTATGTTGAGTTCAATCTGGTTTACGACCGCGGCACCCTATTCGGATTGCAATCCCGCGGCCGCACCGAATCGATTCTGATGTCGCTGCCGCCCTTGGCCCGATGGGACTACGACTGGCATCCCGACCCGGGTTCTCCCGAGGCCCGGCTGTACGAGGATTTTCTGCGCCCGCGGGACTACCTCGCGGAGCTTGGGCGCAATACTCAGGCAGACTCCTAGATGACGGCGCCGCTGCGCATCGGCATTCTCGGCACCGCGAACATCGCGCGCGGTTTCATCCAGGGCGTGAGCGCGTCCCAGCGCCTCACCGTGAGCGCAATCGCGAGTCGCGACGATGCCAAGGCCGCGGCGTTCGCCCGCGACTTCGCCATTGCGCGCCACTTCGGTTCCTACGAGGCGCTGCTCGCCGACCGGGATACGGATGCCGTATACATTCCGCTGCCGAACAGCCTGCACGCACAATGGTCGATAGCGGCGGCGCGAGCCGGCAAGCATGTGCTGTGCGAGAAGCCGTTGTCGGCCACGGCCGCCGAAGCCCGCGCGATGTTCGACGCGGCGCGGGCCCACGGGGTGCACCTCGTGGAAGGATTTCCCTACCGCGCACAACCTCAGACACTCAAGCTTCGCGAGCTGCTGCAGGCGGGGGTCATCGGCGAGGTGCGCCTGATGCAGGCTGCTTTTGGATTCACTCTGGGTGCCGGCGAAAATATCCGCCTGAATCCGCAATTGGCGGGCGGCGCCCTCATGGACGTCGGCGCCTACCCCGTTGGTCTCGCCCGAATGGTCGCGCGATCACGCCCCACTCGCGTGCAAGCCGTCGCCCACTGGTCCGGCGGCGTGGACCGCACGCTGGCCGCGACGCTGCAATTCGCGGGCGGCCTGTTCGCGCAAATCAACTGCAGCTTCAGCACCTGCCTCCACCGCCAGGCGCTGCTGGTCGGCTCCAACGGCATGATCCAAACCACTTACCTCAACCACACGTCCACGGCGTCCGAGGCCGCGCTGCAGCTTCGGATCGGAACCGGCAGGGACGCCGTCGACTCCATCGTCGAAACTTCCCCGGTCAACGGCTTCCTTGCCGAAGCGGAATCCTTCGAGCGCCTCGTCCGGCAAGGAGCGGCACAGTGGTCGGGCACGTCGCCGGAGGAATCGGTGGACATCATGCTGACGCTGGAAGCCATCCTCGAGAGCGCCCGCAGCGGCAGCGCAGTCGAAATTCCCTAGCCCTGACCCCTGCCTGCGCTTCAACTAGGGATCTGCGATCGGTACACGCAGGATGGTTCCGGCGAGAGTCTCCGCACCCAGCGACAGGTACAGATGCCGCTCCGCCACCGTCAGGGTGAACTCCATACGCCGCGCGAGGCGCGCAGCCAGGCCCGCCAGCCAATCGCGGTCCACCGCATAAAGTTCCAGCGCTTCGATGCGATGGATGCGTTCCAGCCGAAGTCGCGATGCCAGCTGCACGGCATCCTTGTTGCAATAGACGGCCACGCGCGGCGCCAGCTTGGCCGCCCGATGCAGGCGCGCTGCCTCGGGCGCGCCGACATCGATCCACACGCGCAAAACGCCGGTCAAATCTCGAACCGCGATCGTGGGTTGATCCGATTCGAACAGCCCGTTGGAGAATGCGATGCCTTCGGCATATTCGAGGCAGTACGCCAGCATGCGCGTCAGCAAGTGCTCTTCGGTTTCGGACGGGTGGCGCGCGATGCGCAGCTCCAGGGGCTGATAGACGCCGCGGTCCGAATCGGCCAGGTCAATCTTGAAGACGTATAGGGTGGCGCCCAGCGCCATGACTCACCTCCGCAGCGTTAATCGTCTAGACTTCCGTACCTTTCTCACGGAGCTCGTCATGAAGCAATTCCTCGCGGCCGCGGCCGCGATGTTCGCATTGTCAGCGCTCGCCGCGCCCCCTGAGGACACTGCCGCCGGCGAACAGCGCTTCCGCGCGCTCTACAAGGAACTGGTCGAAACCAACACGACCCTGTCGGCCGGCAGCTGCACGCTCGCCGCCGAACGCATGGCATCGCGGTTGAAAGCCGCGGGCTTCCCGGACAGCGACCTGCACCTCTACGCGGCGCCCGACCACCCCAAGGAAGGCGGCCTCGTCGCCGTCTACCCGGGCCGCGATCCTACGCGGAAGGCGATCCTGCTGCTCGCCCACATCGACGTGGTGGAGGCCAAGCGCGAGGACTGGACGCGCGACCCGTTCACGCTGGTCGAGGAGAACGGCTCGTTCTACGCGCGCGGCTCGAGCGACGACAAGGCTCAGGCGGCCATCTGGATCGATACGCTGATCCGCTATCGCGCGGAGAACTACAAGCCGAGGCGCACGCTGAAAGTTGCGCTCACGTGCGGCGAGGAAACGGCGGGCGCGTTCAATGGGGCCGAATGGCTCACGCAGAATCGCCGCGAACTCATCGACGCGGCATTTGCGCTCAACGAGGGCGCGGCCGGAGAACTCGATGCCGAGGGGCGCCGCGTATCCCTCGACGTCGAAGCGGGCGAAAAATTTCCGCAGAACTACCGCCTCGAAGTGACGAACCCAGGGGGACATAGTTCGCGTCCGGTCAAGGACAATGCCATCTATCGTCTCGCCGCCGCACTCACCCGGGTCGGCGCTTACGATTTCCCGGCGCAGTTCACCGACGCCAATCGCGCGTACTTCACCGGAATGGCGAAGATCCAGGCGGCCAAGGGCCAATCTGAAACGGCGAATGCGATGAACGCGTTCCTGCGCGACCCCGGCGATGCGCGCGCGCTGGCGCTCGTATCTGCCAAGGATCCGAGCTGGAATGCGACGCTGCGCACCACCTGCGTTGCGACCATGCTCGACGCCGGGCATGCCACCAACGCCCTGCCGCAGCGCGCCCGCGCAAACATCAACTGCCGCATTTTCCCGGGCGTCAGCACGGAAAGCGTGCGCGCCAAGCTCGAGGAATTGGCGGCGGACCCGCGGGTTGTGGTGACGGCGCTCGAAACACGCGGCCCGACATCGCCGCCGCCGCCGCTGACCCCCGCCGTGCTGGGGCCGATCGAAAAGCTCGCCGCGCAGTTCTGGCCCGGCGTACCCGTGCTGCCCATCCTGCAGGCCGGCGCCACCGACGGCGTGTTCACCAACGGCGTCGGTATCCCGACCTTCGGCGTGGAGCCGGTGTTCGTCGGCCCCGACTTGGGCCACATCCATGGTCTCAACGAATACAT
>DATLVV010000471.1:0-6677 GCA_035577165.1 Steroidobacteraceae bacterium
CGCTTTGGGGTTGGGGCCTCATCTATTGGACTCCCACCTTCCTGCAGCGCGCCTACAATCTCAATGTCGGCGAGGCCGGGGCGGTGACGGGCAATATCCATCTCTGGGGTGGATCGGTTGCCACCGTTGCCACGGCCTGGCTGCTGTCCAGACCCTCCATGGCCGATCCCCGCCGCGTGGTGTGGCTGCTCGCCGGCGGCATTGGCCTCGCGACCATCCCTTCCATCATCGCTTATTGGACGCATTCTCTCTGGGTGTGCAAGTTCATGTTTTGGATGTTCATTCCGGCCATTTATTTCTATATTGGCCCGTGTTTCGGCCTGCTCAACAATCTCGCGCCGTGCCACATGCGCAACATGTTCCTCGCGATCTCGCTATTGGTCGCGAACATTTTCAATCTCTTGGTGGCACCCTGGGTGGTGGGGGTCCTGAGCGATTGGTTCGCCGGCGTGCACATGACGGACGCTGCATCGCTGCGATCGGCTCTGCTGGTTCTGGCACCCACCGGGTTCTGGGCGGCGTATCATTTGTATCTGGCGTCCAAGACGATCGTCGCCGATCAGAAACGCGCCGTCGGCTACACCAAGACCTGGGCTCCCTGACATGGCAAAGACCATCATCGACCGCCGCTGGCTGCCGCTGAACGCGCTGCGCGCCTTCGAGGGCGTCGCCAAGCACGCGAGCTTCACCGCCGCGGCCAATGCGTTGCTGATTTCGCAAAGCGCCTTGTCGCGCCACGTGATTGCTCTGGAGAAACTGATCGGTGCCCAGCTGTTCGAGCGCAAACCGCATGCCCTGGTGCTCACCAAGGCGGGACAGCATTTGTTGCCCGCGGTCATGAAATCCTTCGATCGCCTGGAGTATGCCCTCGACGATATCCGCAATGACGGCACCAGCACGTTGCGCACGCTGCGCGTGCAGATGCCGCCGAGTTTTGCGGTACATCTGGCGGTGCCCATCCTGCGGGATTTTCGCCGCGCGGCCGCCGAGGTGGAAATTGATCTGGTCAGCCCGTACGGCGTCGGGCCGCCGCCCAGCGATGTCGATGTGGCCGTGGTGTACTCGAAGCCCACCGTGACCGACTTGGTGACCGACCTGCTATGGCCGGTGCGCTTGAACCTGCTCTGTCACCCGAACGTCGCGGCGCGGCACGCCGGCAAGACGCTGGCAGAATTCATCGAATCCAATGAATTGGTGCATGTGAGGATTTCCGATCAGCCGCGGCATCATCTCTGGACGCAATTTGCCCGGCAGGCGAACCTCGCTTCGCTGAATGTGGAA
Organism: Steroidobacteraceae bacterium; assembly: GCA_035577165.1. Taxonomy (GTDB): domain Bacteria; phylum Pseudomonadota; class Gammaproteobacteria; order Steroidobacterales; family Steroidobacteraceae; genus Bog-1198. The sequence continues at coordinate 1,282 of DATLVV010000471.1, forward strand.
CGCGGATTGGTGTTCGATACCGCAGTGCTCGCGGTGCAGTATGCGCTGAGCGGCGAGGGCGTAGCACTGCTTGATAACTATCTGTTCAGCAACTACATCAGCACCGGGCAGTTGGTCAAGCCCTTCGACAATAGTCTCGACGATGGCTATGGCTACTACTTGATCACGCACCCGGAGGCGCTCAGCGACACCGCCATCGCGCTGTTCCGCTCGTGGCTGATCGAGCGGTTCGGAACCAGCGGAGCCGCGGGTCAAGCGAATCTGCATTTGGCGGTCTCGAATGAGTAGGCGCCTTCTCAGGCGCGCTCCTGCAGCCGCGATCGCGGCTACCCCCATATCACAAGGATGAACCCGGAGATTTTATGAAGAGCCACGCGAAAGTAGTGGTCATCGGCGGCGGCGTGGTCGGCGCCAGCGTTCTTTATCATCTGACCAAGGCCGGCTGGAAGGACGTGCTGCTGATCGAACGCGCCGAACTGACGTCGGGCTCGACCTGGCACGCGGCCGGTGGCATGCACACCGTCAACGGCGATCCCAACGTTGCCAAACTGCAGCAATATACCATCGAGCTGTACAAGGAGATCGAGCGTATCTCGGGACAATCGTGCGGCGTGCACATCACCGGCGGCATCATGCTGGCCGGAACCCGCGAGCGGCTCGACTGGCTGAAGATGGCGAAAGCGCGCGGCCGGTATTTGGGGATGGATCTGGAAATCATATCCGTCGATGAAGCGGCGAAGCTGTTCCCCTTGATGGACAAGCAGCATTTCAAGGGCGCGATGTACGACCCGATCGAGGGGCATGTCGATCCGTACGGGGTCACCCACGCCTACGCGAAATCGGCGCAGATCGGCGGCGCCGACATCGTGCGGCACACCCGCGTCACGGATCTCCAAGCACGCGCCGACGGTTCCTGGGATGTGATCACGGACCACGGCAACGTGCACGCCGAGCATGTGGTGAATGCAGGCGGATTGTGGGCGCGCGAAGTGGGCCGCATGGTCGGCATCGAATTGCCCATCCTCGCCATGGAGCATCAATATCTCATTACCGGCGACATGGCGGAATTGGCCGGCAAGAAGGAACAGCTGCACTGTATCGATTTCGAGGGCGAGATCTATATCCGCCAGGAGCGCGGCGGGATGCTCATGGGCACCTACGAGCGCGCCGGCGTGCCTTGGTCGCCGGTGACGACGCCCTGGGACTTTGGGCAAGACCTGCTGCCGAACGACCTCGAGCGGATTGCGCCGAGCCTGGAAGTCGGCTTTGCGCATTTCCCGGCGCTCGGCGGCGCGGGCATCAAAAAAGTGGTCAACGGTCCGTTCACCTTTGCTCCCGACGGCAATCCGCTGGTCGGCCCGATCCGCGGCTTGAAGAATTTTTGGGTGGCCTGCGGCGTCATGGCGGGCTTCAGCCAGGGCGGCGGCGTCGGTCTGGCGCTGTCGCGCTGGATGGTGGACGGCGATCCCGGCGCCGACATCTGGGGCATGGACGTGGCGCGCTATGGGGATTGGACCACGCTTGCCTACACCAACGCCAAGGTTCGCGAGAATTACTCGCGGCGCTTCAGCATTCGCTTTCCGAACGAGGAATTGCCTGCGGCGCGGCCCTTGCGCACCACGCCGATTTTCGAAAGGCTGCAGGCCGAGCATGCGGTATTCGGCGACTACTGCGGCCTCGAACATCCATTGTGGTTCGCGCCGACGGCCCAGGAGGCCGAGGATCACATCAGCTTCCGCCGCTCCAATGCGCATCCGCACGTTGCCGCGGAGTGCAAGGCGGTGCAGCAGTCGGTGGGCCTCTTGGAAATATCCAACTACGGCAAGTTCGACATTCGCGGCCCCGGGGCGGCCGAATGGCTGTCGCACATGATGGCGAACCGCGTCCCCTCGGTCGGCCGCATTGCGCTCACGCCGATGCTGAATCAGCGCGGCAAGCTGATCGGCGATTTCACCATGTGCCGGCTCGCCGCCGATCATATTTTCCTGATCGGCACCTACGCGGCCGAAACCTACTATATGCGCTGGTTCGAGCGGCACATGCCGGCCAGCGGCGTGTCGGTGCGGCCGTGCGCCATGGAATACGTGGGACTGTCGGTGGCGGGGCCGCACTCCCGCGCGCTGCTGCAGAGTCTGGTGCGCGACGATTTGTCGACCGCCGCGTTTCCGTTCATGTCGTTCCGCTGCATGGAAATCGGCATGGTGCCCGGCTACGTCGGGCGCGTGTCCTTCACCGGCGATCTGGGCTATGAGATCTGGGTGACCAGCGACTATCAACGTGCGCTGTACGATTTGCTGGTCAAAGCCGGCCGCGAGTACGGTCTGAAATTGTTCGGCGGCCGCGCGCTGAACGCCATGCGCATCGAAAAAAGTTTCGGCAGCTGGGCCCGCGAGTACCGGCCGATTTATGGTCCCTTCGAGGCGGGGCTCGATCGATTCGTCGATTTCAAGAAAAACGAGTTCATCGGCCGTGCCGCAGCCGCTGAGGAGAAGGCAAGCGGCGGTGCATTGCGGCTCGTGACCTTCAAGGTGGATGCAACGGACGCCGATGCGATCGGCGATGAGCCGATCTGGCACGACGGCAAGGCCGTGGGATGGGTCACCTCCGGGGCGTTCGGTCATCGGGTCAACCACTCTCTGGCACTCGGCTATGTGCCGGCGTCGCTGGCCGCGGTCGATACCGGATTCGAGATCGAGATCATCGGCGAGCGCCACAAGGCCCATCGGATGACGGGAGCGGCTTTCGATTCGAGCGGCATGCTGATGCGCGCCTAGTGTGCTAACTTCAAAAACGTTTCCGCGGAAACGTCGTACAATTGAAATGAATTGTGTGCTATATCATTCTGATAAATAAAATGTTTTTATCGGGATACGAGGAGTCCGTGTGAGTACGACCTCTGTCGACCTGGGCTACAACGGACTCACGGAATATACCCCGGGTCTGCCGGCGGACGCCTACTTCGATCCCCGTCAATATGAACGAGAGCTGCAGCGCGTCTGGTACCGCAATTGGATCTATGTGGGCCGATCGACCGAGCTCGAGCGCGCGCGGTCGTTCCGCACATTCGAATTGGGGGATCAGAAGATATTGTTGGTGCGCGACGATCAGGGCGCTTTGCAGGGATTTCACAATACCTGCCGCCATCGCGGCGCCGCACTATGCCGTGAGTCCGAAGGCACCTTGCGCACCGGCAGCATCATTTGTCCCTACCATGCCTGGGTTTACAATTTGCAGGGCGAGCTGCTGCGCACTTCCTCGAGAACGCATGCCAGCGGCTTCCGCCTGGCCGACTACCCGCTGTACAAGATCAGCGTCCAGGAGTGGAACGGGTTCGTCTTCGTCGCGCTGACCGGCAATCCGCCGCCCTTTGAAAAGATATTCGATTTGCCGCTGGACAGACTCGACGCCTGGCCTCTGCAAGAATTGGTCGTCGGCCACGTGCTGCTCAAGACCATTCAAAGCAACTGGAAAATATTCTGGGAAAACTACAACGAGTGCCTGCACTGCCCGGGCGTGCATCCAAAATTGTCGCAGCTGGTACCCATCTACGGCCGCGGTTTGTTGGAGGAGCGCGACGATCCCGAGTGGAAGGCGCATGCCGCCGACGCCGATCCGAAGTACAAGGGCGGATTGCGCAGCGGCGCGGCCACGTGGTCCTTGGACGGCAGGACCACCGGCAAACCGTTTCCCGGTCTTTCCGATGCGGATCGTCGCGCCGGCCATATCTACATGACCAGCCTGCCGTCCGTGTTTCTCGTCGGTCACGTCGACTATGTGCGCGTCGTGCGCCTGCTGCCCCTGGGTCCCGAAAAAACCGAACTGCGCGTCGAATACCTGTTCTCGCCCGAGACGCTGGCGGATCCCGGGTTCGACCTGCGCAATGTGGTGGATTTCACCAACCTCGTCATGACCGAGGATGCCGAGGTGTGCGAACTCAATCAACGCGGGCTGCGGGCCGGACCTCACGCACACGGAGTCGTCATGCCGGAAGAATACGTCATCAGACAATTCCATGACTGGCTGCGCGCCGAGCTCGCGCGCTCTTAAGACAAGCGCACTGGTCATTGGGCTGGCGCTCGGCGCGGCGGGCTGCGGCGCGCGGCATGCCGAGGCTCCCGGCGCCGAAGAGCCGGTGCTGCACATTTACAATTGGGCCGACTACATCGGGCGCGACACCATCACCGAGTTCGAGCGCCGGACTCACATCAAAGTCATCTACGAGCTTTACGATTCCAACGACACGCTTGAAGCGAAGATGCTGGCAGGCCACTCGGGCTACGATATTGTCAGCACCACCACCGGTTTCTACGGACGTCAGATAAAGGCGGGCGCGTATCTTGCGCTCGACAAGGCGAAGCTGCCGAACTGGAAAAATCTCGATCCGGCAGTCCTCGCGATCCAGGCGCAGGCTGATCCCGGCAACCGCTACGCCGTGCCGTATCTGCACTCCATGAACGGCTTCGCGTACAACGTGGATCTCGTCAAGATGCAGATGCCGGACGCTCCCACGGACAGTCTGGCGATGATTTTCGATCCCAAGGTGATCGCGCATTTCGCCGCCTGCGGGGTTACATTCCTCGACTCATCCGAGGACGTGCTCCAACTGGCGCTGGCGTACCTGCATCGGGACCCCAATTCACGCAGCGCCGACGACCTGCATGCCGCGGAGAATCTGCTGATGGCGGTGCGTCCCTACATACGCACCTTCGATTCGAACAACTATTGGCACCAGTTGGCGTCGAAGGAGATCTGTCTCGCCATCGCCTGGTCAAGCGATTACACCGTGGCGCAGGCTCGCGCTCGCGAGGACGGCACCGGCGCGCACCTGGCATTCACTCTGCCGAAGGAAGGCTCGAACATCACCTACAACGCCTTGCTGATACCGGCATCGGCGCCGCATCCGGAGGCGGCGCACAAGTTCCTGAATTTTATTTTGGAGCCGCAGGTCATCGCGGCAATCTCCAACGACATCGACTATGGCAACGACAACCTGGCCGCCCGTCCCTTCGTTCGCAGCGACATTCTCAGCGATCCGGCGGTTTATCCTCCGCCCGAATTGCGCGCCCGGCTGTATCTGCCGGTCGATCTCGGTCAGGACTACGACCGGCTGCGAACCCGGGTTTGGACGCACATCAAGACCGGTCAATAAGCGCGGCTTTCAAGGCGCCGCTTTCGCGCCCGGCGCATTGAGGTCGCGGGCCTCGAGGATGACTTTATCGCTGCCGTGCCGGACCAGATCGATCATCTTCCGGCCGAGTTGCTCCGTGGTCGTTACATGATTCGGAAACATGGCGCGCAGCGCAGGCAGCAACAGCGCCGTCGCGGAATACAAGACGCGGTAGCTGCGGGTTTTCGACTTGACGCCATACATGGGTTGGATCACCGCCGGCCGCAGC
>DATLVV010000472.1:0-4158 GCA_035577165.1 Steroidobacteraceae bacterium
TCGCCACGTCCCGGACACGCGGTCCGCCCCGCTCCCCGTGGAAGAATCCGCCCTGGATGCCATCGTCGGCGAGAAACTCGCCGACGCAGAAGCCTCCGGCGCGGCCGAGCCGCCACCACCGCAGGACGCCAATCAGGTCCGCGCGTTGCGACGACCGCCCACGCCCTATTCTCCCACCACCCAGCCGAAATACCTGCAAGCGCTGTAAATGCCGCAGCTCAAGAACTCACGGCACGAGGCGTTCTGCCTCGGGATCGTCAAGGGCGAAGCGGCCGGTGCCGCCTACGCAGCTGCTGGCTACAGCAAGCGCGGCGCCGACCAGAGCGCCAGCCAATTACTGAGAAATCCTAAGATCGCCGCCCGCATCGCCGAATTGAAGGAAGCCGCCGCCGACGCCACCATCATGGACCGCCGCGAGACCCTCCAGGGCCTCACCCTGCTGGCGCGCAGCAACATGCTGGATTATGTCGGCGCGCACGGTCAACTACTTGATATCTCTCAGCTTACGCGCGAGCACGGTGCGGCGATCCACGAGGTCACCTATGACACGTACATGGATGGCGGCGGCGAGGAAGCCCGCGAAGTCAAGCGGGTGAAGCTCAAGCTCTACGACAAGCGGGCCGCCCTGGTCGATCTCGGCCGCCACCATGGGCTCTTTACCGACAAGCATGAAGTCAAAGTCGACATCGGCAGCCGCCTCGACGCCGCCATCAAGCGCGCCCTCGGCTGAGGACGACGAATTCCGGCTGATCGAACTCGCGGCTTCCTGCGCGCGGGATCCCCTGCGCTATGTCAAGGTCGCCTATCCCTGGGGCGAGCCCTGGTCGCTGCTCGAAAAGTACCAAGGCCCGGACGATTGGCAGGCCGAGGTGCTGGCCTACATCCGGGACAACTTAGGCAAGGGCCAACCTATCCGCATCGCCGTAGCCGGCGGTGTCGGACCAGGCAAATCCGCTCTCATGGCCTGGATTATCAACTGGGGCATGACGACGTGCGTCGATACCCGGTGCAGGATCACCGCCAATACGGGGCCGCAGCTCACCACATCGACGTGGCCGGAGATTTCCAAGTGGCTGCGGATGTCGCTGTGGGCGCACTGGTTCGAGCCGGGGGACCGGCGGTTTCGATCGATCGAGGCGCATCGCAAGGATAGCTGGCGTTGCGACGCGATTACCTGGGACGAGCACCAGCCGGAAGCTTTCGCGGGCTTCCACAACGCCGGACGGCGAATTATCTATGGGTTTGACGAGAGCGCCGCGATCGCCACCTCGATCTTTCAGGAGGCCGAGGGCATCTTGGCCGGTGCCGAAGACACCGACATCATCTGGCTGTGCCTCGGCAACCCGACCCGCACCACAACGCATTTCCGGACGCTCTTTGCCGGGGGAAAGAACGCCCACCTCTGGAAATCCTGGCACATCGACACCCGCACCGCGCGGATGTCGGACAAGGCGCAGATCAAGGAGTGGATCGACAGCTATGGAATGGATTCGGATTTCGTCCGCGTCCGCGTCCTCTCCCAGTTCCCGCGGTCAGGATCGACGCAATTCATCTCGGCGGACGTGGTAGCCGCCGCACAGGACTCGAGCCGGGACGCCGACGTTACCCTTTACGATCCGTTGGTCATGGGCGTCGATGTCGCCCGGTTCGGCAACGACAAGTCGGTGATCCGTTTCCGCAGGGGGCGGGACGCGCGATCCATCAAGCCCATGAAGTTCCACGGGCTGGACACGATGCAGCTCGCGGCCCGCGTCGCGGAGGCTTATCACCGCTACCAGCCCGACGCGGTGTTCATCGATGCCGGCGGCCCTGGGGCCGGGGTGGTGGACCGCTGCAATTATCTCAAGCTGCCGGTCATGGGGATCGACTTCGGGTCGAATCCGGACCGCGACATGCAGCAGACCAATTCCGGGGTCTGGTACTACAACAAGCGCGCCGAGATGTGGGGCCGGATGAAGGACTGGCTCACCGGAGGCATGATCGACGACGACAAGGAACTGGCTGCGGAGCTTCCAGCCGTCGAATACGGCTACGCTCAGAAGGACGGCCGCGACTGCGTGGTGCTGGAGAAGAAGGAGCACATGCGCAAGCGTGGGCTGGCCTCTCCCGACGATGGCGATGCGCTGGCGCTGACGTTCGCGCACCCGATTGCCCCGACCCCGCAGGGCCACAAATACGGACGCGGGACGCAGGGGCAGTATGAAAGTGATTATGACGCTTTGAAATATTAAATGTCCGACCTTCTCCGCCTCCTCTACCGCCCCGACGAGGTCCACCGCGCCCCAGGCAATGCCATGCCTCGCGATCCGGCCGACCGCGCCGAAATACACGACTTCCTCTCCGCCCGGATGATCAAGCCGCTCCACTGGTCCGACGGAGAATACCACGCGCACGTCAAGGACACGCTGGAAACCATGACGTGGGCGGAGCGCATCTGGACCGAGATCGAGATGACGCAGGCCGTGCCGAGCTACTACACCAGCGACTATGATCCGTTGAGGGTGTGACGCATGGACCTCAAAACATTCAAATCATTTATGGCCATCGGAGCGCTGCTCAATAGCGCGCTGTACCTGTCGGGATGCCTGATTGCAGGCCTTGTGGTTGGGAATGGATTCGCGTGGCGCCTCGCGCTCGCGGCGATGGGGATGACCTACGTCAGTTACTTGGCCCAGTTCGTATTGACGGCCCCAGAGCCGTCGAATCTGGCGAGCGGCCTCGTCTGGTTCTCCATCATCCTCGGTGCTGTCGCTGGCACTTCTCTATTGTTCTGAGGTTCCGCCATGGGCATGCTGCTGCCTCCCAAGATCAACGTGCCGATGCCGCCCCCGCCGCCGCCCGCCGCCAACCCGCCGACCGTGGCGAATGCGGCGGTACAGCAGGCCGGAGCCCAGGCGCGCGCCCGAGCGGCCAGCGCTCAAGGGGCGGGTCTCAACGGCACCGATCTGACCGGGCCGGGCGGGGCTCCGACGGCCAGCACCAGCAAAGCGCAATTGCTCGGCGGAACGTCGTCATGAGCAGCGAGGACATTCCTCGTTCGCGGTCACTCGTGCCCGTACAAACGCAAGTGCCGATACTTCCTGGCATGTCGCAATGCGTGTGGTGCACCGTTTTTTACTACAATCCGGAATGGCATCCGATAGAATTTGTCGGATACTCTCATTTGGCACCGGCGCCGGCGTAAATGCTCAACGCCGATGCCGTCGCCCGCTACGAATATGCGAGCGCGTCCCTCCTCGCCCAAGCACCAGCTATGGTGCAGGCCTCGTGGTACAAGCCGGACGATATCGGCTGGGATGATCTGCGTCTCCAATTAGAGGCGCGGCTGTACGGGTTGAGGAACTGGCGCCTGTCGTGGTGGGAGCACTGGGCAAAGCTCGCCGAAGCAATCCTGCCTCGCAGGTACCACTGGCTGATCGTGCCCAACACCATGTCGAGAGGGCTCGCGATCAACGGTGCGATCAAGGATCCCACCGCCTCTCAGGCCGTCCGCGTCTGCACTGCCGGGATGCGCTCCGGCCTGATGTCGTCCTCGCGGCCCTGGTTCAAGATCAAATCAGGACTGCGAAACTTCAAGCCTGACCGCGACGCCCAACTATGGTTCGAGGATGTCGAGGACCGCATCTACCGGGTGTTCGCGGGATCGAACTACTACCAGTCCGCGACACAGATGTTCGAGGACCTGATCGTCTTCGGTACCGCGCCCAAGATCATGTACGAGGACCGCGAGACGGTCATCCGCTGCTACAATCCGTGTGCCGGTGAATACTACCTCGGCGCCGGTTCGGATTTCAGGATCAACAGCCTTTACCGCACGTTCGTCCTGACCGTGATCCAGTGCGTGCAGATGTTCGGCCTGGAGAACTGCGGGCCGGACGTGCAGAGCCTGTGGGAAAACAAAGGCTCTTCGCTCGAAACCGAGGTCATTGTCGCTCACGCGATCGAGCCGAACTTCCCGGCCGAGATGCCTGGAATGCACCCGAAGCTCGGCGTCGTGCCCGGAGGTTTCACCTATCGCGAATATTACTGGCTGTGGGGGCGCAACACTCCGAAGCCTCTCTCAGTACGGGGATTCACCACCAAGCCGTTCATCGCCCCGCGCTGGGCCACGACCTCGAACGACGCCTATGGCCGCTCACCGGGCATGGACGCGCTGCC
>DATLVV010000473.1:0-2906 GCA_035577165.1 Steroidobacteraceae bacterium
CATAGGGCACGGGCTTGGCGGGATCGGAGACGTAGGCCTCGACATCGGCGGCCGCCGGCGCGGCCGCCGATGTCGAGGCCTACGTCTCCGATCCCGCCAAGCCCGTGCCCTATGTGCCGCGCCCCATTCATATCGGCGGCGACGAGGGCGAAACGAATTGGCAGACCTGGTTGGTGGGCGATCAACGGGACGCTGCGTCGCGGCCGGATGTCCTGACTTTCAGCACCCCGGCGCTGAAAATGCCCGTGAAGATCAGCGGCGAACCCGTTGCCAATCTCATCGCCTCGACCAGCGGGACGGACGGGGACTTCGTGGTGAAGTTGATCGACGTCTACCCGGACGAGGTTGGACGCGAGCCGAAAATGGGCGGCTATCAGCTCATGGTCTCGGCGGACATTCTGCGAGGCAGATATCGCGAATCGTTCAGCAATCCGAAGGCCATTCCGCCCGATCAGAAACAGGTCTATCGCTTCGCTCTGCCGACCGCCAATCACGTGTTCCTGCCCGGCCACCGCATCATGGTGCAGGTGCAATCAAGCTGGTTCCCCGTGTACGACAGAAACCCTCAGAGCTATGTCGGCAACATCTTCTTCGCCAAGCCCGCTGACTACAAGAAAGCGACCATCAAGATATTCGATGGCGGCTCCAATGCCAGCTTCGTCGAGTTGCCGATAGTGCGCTAGCGCGGACGAGAGCGTCCGGGCGAGGAGCGCGCCAGCTGCGCCGGCGTACCGGCGGCAGCTGGCGTGATCGACCTACTTGTTGTTGCCTTGACCTTCGTGCTTATCGTTTTTCGGCGGCTTAGCGGCCTGCTGCTGCGGCGGCTTCGCGGCCTGCGGATGCGGTGCCGCATTGGGTGCAGCGCCCGCCTGCGGATGCATCGCTGCGGCCGGCGGTGCGCCCGCCTGAGGATGCATCGCTGCCTGCGGCCCGCCTTGCTGAGGATGCATTCCTGCCTGCGGCCCGCCTTGCTGAGGATGCGTCGCGGCCGCCTGCGGCTGCATGGGGTTATTCGGCTGGCCACCCGCAAGGGAGTTGAAGTGCGGCGAGCCGGCGGCGGAAGGTATCGGGGCCTGCATCGGCTGTCCGCGGGTGTTCTGCGCCATCCCAGCGCCATGCGCGCCTACCACGCCGGGCCCGTTGAACGCGGCCGGCCTTGGAGTCGCTGCAATGGCGGGACGACCGCCGTTGGCCCTCGCGGCCAAGGCGGGATTACTGGCGGCTTCTTCAATGTGCCGCCGCTGCAACGGCGTCGGCGCCACATGCGGTTCGTGAACCACCTCTCGATCTCGTGAAGTTGGAGCCGCGGCGATACCGCCGGCGCCGCCGTTGTAGCTCACCTTGTTGACGGTGACGTTGTTGATCACCGTCTCGTTGTAGGTGTTATGAATATTGGTCACGTTCACGTTGTTGACCGTGCGATTGTAGGCAAACTGATTGCCGGCCCAACGACCGCCGTGGAAGCCCTCTCCGCCATATCCATATCCGTAATTCACGCCGCCGTAGAAGCCGACGTGCGGACCCCAGTAGCCGGCGTGAAAGGCATAGACCCCACCCACGAAAGCCCAGTAGCCGGGGGTCCACAGCACCCCAACCCGGGGCGGCTGCACCCAGGTTCCAGGCACCCAGTAATAGCCACCTCCCCCGCCCCAGGCCCAATAGCCGGGAGTCCACAGATAGCCGTCGGCCGGGCACGGCGGTTGCTCATAATCAGGCAACGGAGGCGGCGGTTCGGACGCCTGCATCGAGTCTTGGGGAGGAGCGGGCTCCGAATAGGCCGGCTGTTCCGCAGGTGCGGGCGGCGGCGGCTCAACGTAGACGCGTTGTGGCGGCGCAGCGACCACGCAAGCACCGAGTAGGGCTGCCGTCGAGAAGGCAAGCAGCGTACCAGCCAGTGCCCGTACGACGTGTTTGGAACTATTCGATATGGTCATGGTTACCCACCGATTGAGAATCGTGCACGCAGCGTACTCAACTTTCGGCTGTCCATGAAACATATAACGTCACACTCCGGACATTGGCTATGTCGATAAAGCGAATGTAACCCCGGGGGGTGACGCCACATGGCGACACTCTTGCATTTTCGCCAACGAGGGAGACGAAAGCGGTCCGGCGCCAACGACGGCGCCGGACCGCTGCAACGGTCAGGCGTTGATGGGACGCTTGAATGTTTCTGGAAGGAGGAACAGTCCCAAAACCAGGGTCGCGCCCGCGACCACAATGGGATACCAGAGTCCATAGTAGATGTCGCCCGTGGCAGCCACCATCGCGAAGGCGGTCGTCGGCAGGAAGCCGCCGAACCAGCCGTTGCCGATGTGATAAGGCAGCGACATGGCACTGTAGCGGATTCGCGCCGGGAACAATTCAACCAGCAGCGCGGCGATCGGCCCATACACCATGGTTACGTACAGCACCAGCACGAACAAGATCAACACGACCATCCGCTTGTTGATGGTGGTGGGATTGGCCTTGTCGGGATAGCCGGCCGCTGCCAGCACACCTTTCACCTCTTTTTGGTAGGCCGCAATCGCCGCCTTACGCTCCTTACCCGTCGTGGTCTTGGGATCGGGGGCAGTCAGCGTGTTCGTGCCACTGCGGATTTGCGCCAACGTTCCCGCCGGGGCGTCAATTCTCTGGTACGAGACGCCCGACTTCGCCAGGAAGCTCTTGGCGATATCGCAGGAGGTGGAATCGAAGGCGTTCTTGCCGATGGGATCGAACTGGAACGAGCATTCCTTCGGATCCGCGATCACCGTCACCGGTGCCGAGGCCTGAGCTGCGTACAACGCCGGATTCGCATAGCGCGTCAGCGCGCCGAACAGCGGGAAGTAGGTCAACAACGCGAGCAGGCAGCCGGTCAATATGATGGGCTTTCTGCCGATCTTGTCCGACAGCCAACCGAAGAA
>DATLVV010000474.1:0-2422 GCA_035577165.1 Steroidobacteraceae bacterium
CTATTCGGGAGTCGATCTCGCGGCGGGCTTGAGCACCGCCGAGTGCGAGGCACCTCTGTACAGCGTCCGCACCTACGATCAGACCCTGACATTTTATTTGCAGCGGAGCGTCACGCTGGTGGCGTATCGTGGCGAACTGGACTACGGATTGCGCAGGGCGCCCGATGCCGAGATTGCCGATGTGGCAGAATTTCTGCGCCGCTGGTCGCCGCCGGCTCAGGCCTTTGCGGTGATGGAGAAAAGCATGTTCGATGATCTCAAGAATCGCGGCGTGCCCATGCGGCTGGTGGCGCAGACCTGGAATCGGGTTTTGGTGGCGCGGCAATGAGCTGGATCACCTGGGCGCTGATCCTGACGGGAGTGGGGCTGAACGCGGCCGCGCAGCTGCTGCTCAAGGTCGCCACCCGGCCGCTGGCGCATTTCTCGCAGTTCAACGCCGACATCCTCACCAGCAGCGTGGGTCTTCTCATCAAGAGTCCGTCGTTCTGGGCCGGCATGGTGTGTTATGGAGCCAGCGTCTGTGTCTGGCTGGCGGCTCTTTCCAAGGCACCGGTGAGCACCGCCTATCCGATGCTGTCGCTGGGCTACGTCGTGGTCGCAGCCGTGTCGGTGCTGTGGCTGGGCGAGAGCATGGGCCCGGCCAAAGTGCTGGGGATCGCCTTGATCTGTGCGGGTGTGGTTCTCGTTTCCAGGAACACCACGTGAAGCCGCAACCAGGAATGTGAGACGGTCGAGCTACCTTTATTCCCCGCGATGAGCGATCATGCTTGCCGCGCCCAGAGTGTCGTGAGCTTCGAGAAGCTTTAGAAAAATAACAGTTTTGGGGGATGGCCTTGAAGAGCCTAGCCTGGGGCGCATTCGCCCTGATTGGCGTCGTACACGCCGCATCGACCGTTGAATTGGCCCCGTTGGTTGCCGCTGAGCAAGCCCAGGTGGTTGCCTGGCGGCGCGATATTCATCAGCATCCGGAACTCTCGAATCGGGAGGTGCGCACCTCAAAACTCGTCGCCGCCCACTTGAAGAAATTGGGATTGGACGTCGAGACGTATGCCAACACCGGCGTGGTGGGACTCCTCAAGGGCGGCCAGACGGGGCCGACGGTGGCACTGCGCGCGGACATGGACGCGCTGCCGGTGACGGAACAGACCCAAGTACCGTTCATGTCCCACGCGACGGTCACCTATCGAGGTGAAACAGTGGGGGTGATGCACGCCTGCGGCCACGATGCGCACACGGCCATGCTCATGGGGGTGGCGGATATTCTGGTGAAAGTGCGCGGCGAGTTGAAGGGCAATGTGCTGTTCCTGTTTCAGCCGGCCGAGGAGGGTGCGCCCGCGGGTGAGGAGGGTGGGGCCGCCCTCATGCTGAAACAGGGGGTGTTCGACAAGTATCATCCGCAGGCGGCGTTCGGGCTGCATGTGGTGTCTGGGCTCCGGGTGGGTCAAATCGGCTACCGCCCGGGACCGGCCATGGCCGGCGCAGATTCATTCAAGATCGTAGTTCACGGCCGGCAAACCCATGGCGCCCGACCCTGGGAGGGTGTCGATCCCATTGTCGTCGCGGCGCAAGTCGTCACCGCCCTGCAGACCGTCGTCAGCCGCCAAATCGACATCACGGCGCATCCCGCCATCGTGAGCGTGGGGGTCATCCGGGGCGGGATTCGCGACAACATCCTGCCCGAAAGCGCAGAGATGGTCGGTACCATCCGCACCTTCGATCTCGGGCAGCGCGATGTCATCCTGGCGAGTCTCAAGCGCTTGGTGGAGAACACCGCCGCCGCCAGCGGTGCGACGGCAACCTTCGAGGTGCCGCCCGACGGCTATCCCGTGTTGGTGAACAATCCCGACCTCACGCAGGAAATGTTGCCGACACTGAAGTCCGTCGCCGCCGACGGCGTGTTGGTGATGTTGCCGCTGATCACGGCGTCCGAGGATTTCGCATTTTTTGCGCAAAAGGTACCCGGTCTGTACATCAACATCGGCGTCACCCCGCCGGATGTGGATCCCACGACGGCGCCGACCAACCACTCGCCGAACTTCTATCTCGATGAGACGGGCTTAGCCCTAGGGGTGCGCGCCATGGCTCAACTCGCCGTCGACTACTTGAACCAAGCGTCAACGCCGCAGAAAGCATCCGCCCTGTAGATGCTGGCGCCGGCCGGGACCGCGCGCTCGGCGGCCGGCTTGCGAGCAAAAATCGGATGGCGCAGACTCACTGCGAGCCGATTCAGCTCCAAAGGAACCCTACCCATGAAGCGTTTAGTGATTCTCGCCCTAGGAAGCGCCGTGCTGGCCGCGCCCCTGTATGCGGCGTTGAAGACCGGAGTCCAGGCCCCCGATTTCACGACTCAGGCAACCCTCGCCGGCAAGCCGTTCAAGTTCGCGCTGGCGGACGCGCTCAAAAACGGTCCGGTGGTGCTGTA
>DATLVV010000475.1:0-2399 GCA_035577165.1 Steroidobacteraceae bacterium
GGCGTCGCAAGACGCTTGTGAGCAGGGCCATAAAATTAGGAGTCGAAATGCCCAAGTTGAAAACTAAGCGGGCTGCGGCGAAGCGTTTTCGCAAAACAGCGAATGGCTTCAAACGCGGTCAGTCCCACCGTCGTCATATCCTGACGAAGAAACCCAGCAAGCGTAAGCGTCAGCTGCGCCGCGAGATGCATGTCAGCGAGTCTGATGTGAAACGCATCAAGCAGTGTCTGCCGAACGCTTAAGGTCAGGAGATAACATATGGCACGAGTTAAACGCGGTGTCGTCGCGGGTCGGCGGCACAAGAAAATTCTCAAGAAGGCGAAGGGCTATTTCAATGCCCGGCGCAAGGTATTCCGCACCGCCAAGCAGGCGGTCATCAAGGCCGGTCAATATGCCTATCGCGGCCGCCGCGAAAAGAAGCGCGAGTTCCGCGCGTTGTGGATCACGCGCATCAACGCGGCTTCGCGTCTGTGCGGCATGACCTACAGCACGTTGATCGACGGGCTGAACAAGGCAGGGCTGGCCATCGACCGCAAGGTGCTCGCTGATCTCGCGGTGCATGACATGCCGGCTTTTACGGCGATCGCAGAGAAAGCCAAGGCCAGCCTCGCGGCTTGAGCCGTGGCTGACCCTCTCTCAGCACTGGTCGAGCAGGCGCTCGCGGACTTAAGTGAGTCCGCGAGCCTTGCAACATTGGACGAAGTGCGCGTGCGGTTGCTGGGTAAGAAGGGACTGCTCACCGAGCAGCTCAAGGGTTTGGGCGCGCTGTCGGCGGCCGAGCGGCCGGCGGCGGGGCAGCGGATCAACGAGGCCAAGACCTCGATCCAGGCGGCGCTCGAGATGCACCGCATCCGCCTCGAGCAGACGGCGATGGCCGCGGAACTCGCGAAGGGGAAAATCGATGTGACCTTGCCTGGCCGCGGCCAGGAGCCCGGCAGCTTGCATCCGGTCACCCGCACGCGGCTGCGGATCGAGCGCATTTTCGCGCAGGCCGGATTCCAGGTGGCGTCGGGTCCCGAGGTCGAGGACGACTTCCACAATTTCGAGGCGCTGAATATTCCGAAGAATCATCCGGCGCGGGCGATGCACGATACGTTTTATTTTCCGGACGGGCGTCTGTTGCGCACGCATACCTCGCCGGTACAGATCCGCAGCATGCGTGCACAGCGTCCGCCATTGGCGTTGATCGCGCCCGGCCGCGTGTATCGCGTCGATTCAGACATGACCCATTCACCCATGTTCCACCAAGTGGAGGGCATGGCGGTCGGCGAAAGCATCAGCTTCGCCAACTTGAAGGCCATGCTGCATACTTTCGTCGAGCGCTTCTTCGAGCGGCCGTTGGGGATGCGCCTGCGGCCGTCGTATTTTCCTTTCACCGAGCCTTCTGCGGAATGCGACATCGAGTGCGTGTTCTGCAGCGGCAAGGGTTGCCGCGTCTGCAAACAGACCGGTTGGCTGGAAATCCTGGGCTGCGGAATGATTCATCCGAATGTGCTGCGCGCCACCGGCATCGATCCCGAGCGGTGGCAGGGTTACGCCTTCGGCATGGGCATCGACCGGCTGGCGATGCTGCGCTACGGGGTCGATGATCTGCGGCTGTTTTTCGAAAACGACCTGCAGTTTCTGAAGCAATTCCCATGAGAGTCACCTACTCGTGGCTGCAGGAGCACGTGCGGCTCGCCCCGCCGGTGCAGCTTGCCAAACAACTCACGCTGGCAGGCCTCGAGGTCGAGTCGATCACGCCGGTGGCGCCGCCTTTTTCCGGCGTGGTGGTGGGCGAGGTCGTGGCGTCGGGGCGGCATCCGGATGCCGAGAAGCTCTCGCTGTGCGAGGTCACGACCGACGGGACCAATCGCCTGCAGATCGTCTGTGGCGCGAAAAACGTGCGTGTTGGACTCAAGGTGGCAGTGGCGACTGTCGGCGCTTCCCTGCCCGGCGACGTGATCATCAAGCGCGCGAAATTGCGGGGCATCGAATCGAACGGCATGTTGTGCTCGGCGCGCGAACTGGGCTTGGGCGACGAATACGATGGGATCATGGAGCTGCCGCCTGCATTGAAGCTGGGCGAAGATCTGCGCACCGCGTTCGACCTCGATGATGTGGCGTTGGAGGTGAATGCCACGCCGAATCGCGGCGATTGCATGAGCGTGTTCGGCATTGCGCGCGACTACGCGGCGGCGCAAGAACGGCGTTATCTCACCGCCCTCGCCAAACCGGTGGCGGCGCGCGGCACGGCGACCTTCCCGGTCGTTCTCGACGCGCCGGCTGCCTGTCCGATATTCGCATCGCGCGTGATTCGCGGCGTCAAGACCGGGGTGGCCTCGCCGGAATGGCTGCGTGAGCGCCTACGCCGCATCGGCATCAACAGCATTTCGCCCATCGTCGATGTCACGAATTAC
>DATLVV010000476.1:0-7809 GCA_035577165.1 Steroidobacteraceae bacterium
ACACATATGAGCCGGCCTGACATTCGGTGAATAATCCTTGCTCGCGGTCGATGTCGAACGTGCCGGTGCCGCCGCCTGAGACGATCTTCGTCGGCAAGCCGCGGCTTCTGTATTTATTGAGCAGCGTTTCGAGCAGGACGAGTTCCTCGCGGTAGATGATCGCGCGGTTGACATACTTGTCGATGTGCTGAACCATCCCCGAATAGCATTGCACGCCGAGCAGTTCCAAGCGGTCGGACGCATTTAAATGCCGCGCCAGGGTGAGGGCGCTGCGAATGTCCGACACCCCGGTGCGCTTCATGCCGACGTCGATGTCGATCAGTACCTTGGCCGTCAATCGCGCCTTCCTCAGCCGGGATTCCCAGGCCCGCGCGCCGGCCAGACTATCGATGACGAACATCACCCCACGGTCGCGTTGCAGAAGTGCGGCCGCGGCGTCGAGCTTCGCTTCGCCAGCCATGGGGGAGGTCACGAGCACGCCGCGCACCCCAGCGGCGACCATGACCTGCGCCTCTCGCATGGTCGCGACGCAGATACCGGTGGCCCCGTGCTTGGCCTGCAGGGCCGCAATCCGGGCACTCTTATGGGTCTTGGCGTGCGGCCGCAAGGTCCTGTGATGGATGCGGCAATAAGCGGCCATGGCTTTGAGGTTCCCATCCAGCGCGTCGAGATCCAGCACCAGCGCGGGGGTGGCCAGACGCTCGCGCGTACGGGCTTTGCCGATCAAATGGGCATTGGCGCCCAGCGAGGGGGTGCGCGCCTGCTTCCCTGGCCGTTGGTGGCGACGCATCTACTGATGAGCCGTCAAGAAATCGACCGCCAGGGAACTCAAGCTGCGTACACCCACCTTAAGCGCCGATTCGTCGACCAGGAATCGAGAAGAATGAACGTCCTCGGCTTTGGTTGCATCCGCGGCCGGATCAGTCACACCCAGCCAGATGAACAGCCCGGGGATCTTCTCCTGGTAGAAGGAAAAATCCTCCGCGGCGAGCACCGGGTCCGGCTCTACGATGTGGTCGCTGCCGACGACGCGGACCAGCGTCGGCAAGCTTGCCGCCGTCAGGGCAGGATCGTTGTAGGTAATGGGCAGCTCCTTGACCATCTCGACACTCGCGGTGGCTCCGGCGCTCGCGGCAATCATTTCCACCGTGCGCCGAATACGCATCCAGGCATCGTCGACCAGCTTCGCATTCAGCGTTCTGAACGTCCCGGTCATCTCCACATCGTCAGGGATGATATTACGGCGCGTGCCGCCGTGGATGGTACCGATCGTGATCAACGACACTCCCGATCCTTGGTCGAGTTGCCGGCTGGGGATGGTTTGCAACGCCGTGATCACCTGCGCCGCGATGGTGATGGGATCGACGCCATGCCAGGGGCGCCCCGCGTGGCTTTGGCGGCCGTGGATCACGATGCGGAAATTGCTCTCATCGCCCATCAGGGCTCCCGACCGAACCCCGAGCGTTCCGGCGGCCTGCAGCGGACTCACATGCAATCCAAAAATCGCCTGCGGGCGGGGGTTATCCAGCGCGCCCTCGGCGATCATCATCTTGGCTCCGCCGCCCTCTTCCAAGGGCGGGCCTTCCTCGGCCGGTTGAAAGATGAACACCACGGTTCCGGCCAACCGTTCCCGCATGCCGGCCAGCACCGTCGCGGCACCCATCAGGATCGCCGTGTGCGCATCGTGGCCGCAGGCGTGCATGACGCCGACTTTCAAGCCGTTGTAGGTGGCCTCCGCCTTCGAGGCGAACGGCAGGTTGGTTTGTTCGACGATGGGCAGCGCATCCATGTCGGCCCGCAATGCCACCACCGCGCCAGGCCGCGCGCCCTTGAGCACGCCGACGACGCCGGTATGCGCCACGCCGGTTCTCACGGAGTCGAACCCGAGTTTCTTCAATTGCTCGGCCACCAGCGCACTGGTGCGGAATTCGCGGTTGGAGAGTTCCGGATGCATGTGAATGTCGCGCCGCCACGCGATCACCTTGGCATCGTTCGCCGCCGCAAGCTTATCCACCTGTGCCCGCAAAGCGCGGGCGTCGTCGCTTTCTTCTGTCGCTGTCACGATTCCCACCAGTGCGCACGAAAGTGCGATGAATGCCGTACCTACGATCAGCCGCTTATGATGCCCCACCTAGAAGCTCTTCTTGAGATTGAGTCCGATCGTGCGTGGGCGCATCGTATAGACGCTGATGTCGGGCGAAATGAAATTCCCCGCAAAGAGCCGCGGCCGCGCATCGGCCAGATTGTCCACGAACAAGGCGACCTCCCAATCGTTGTGCAGCACTCCCGTCCGCAGATTGATGGTGCTGTAGCCCGGCTGGCGGTTTTCGTATGCCAGCACCGGGGTGCTGAAATCGTAGCCGTCCTGCATGGACCCCGTATATTGATAGTCCGCGTGCGCGTATCCCTGATATTGCGGCCGGATCGGCGCGCTGTAGGTGACCGAGGTGGCCGCATGCCATTTCGCAACGGCCAGCAGCGGATCTCCCGATTGCGCGCCCACCTGCGGTGCGTTGGCCGTCAGTTTGGCGTCCACCATGCTGACCGATGCGTTCAATTCCAATCCCGGGATGGGCACCGCCGCCACTTCTATTTCGAATCCCTGGCTGCGCGCCTTGCCGCTGTTGACGGTGGTGCTGTAGCCGCAGCTGCCCAGGCTCAAATTTTGCTGAATGTTCGACCAGTCTATTTCGTAGATTGCGCCGTTCACGGTGAGCCTGCGGTCATAGAACTCGGTCTTGAAGCCCAGTTCATGGTTCCACAACGAATCCGGATCCACTTGAGTCCGGTTGAGCGGCAAGCCCAGCGCTTCCAATTCATCGTCGCAGGCGGCGCCGACCGGGTCCAGGCCAAATCCCGGCCGGAATCCCTTCGAGACGGTGGCGTACACCATGGCGGTGTCGGTCAGCTTGTACGAGGCCAGGAAGCGCGGCGTATTGCCCTTGTCATGCGATGTACTGTTCGCCTCCGTCGGACCGCCGTTGAAAAGTCCGTCGCCCACCGTATTGTTGGTCTCATTGACCCTGAATTCACGAATGCCCGCCGCGAGATCCAGGGCCTTGGTCACGTGAACGGTGACATCGGCAAACACGGCCGTCTGCGCTTGGGAGTTCTTGCTGAGGAAGGCCAGGAAGACGCCGTCGGGGACGACGGGGAAACCGCCGAAGACTTCGTCGTTGAAATTCGGGTCGACCAGCGACTGCTGAAACTGCGTGTACACGTTCTGATAGAAACCGCCCAGCAGCCAGCTGAAATGCGGGTTTGCATCCGAGGATAGGCGCACTTCCTCCGTGAAACCGTGGCCGCTGTCCAGATCGTCGAGGTTTTGCGCGACCGGCACGGACATTCCAAACACTGCCGGCAGTACCACCGTCATGTCGATTACGCCCGACGTGGAGCGATCGTAGTAGGAGGTCGAAGATACCAGCGACACGGGGCCCGGGGAATATTTCACCGTCAAGTCGTAGAGGTTGAATTTCTCGGATTGCGGCGCCGGATTGATGTCATGGGTGAGCAAAGACCCATGCGTGAAATCGTTCACCAGCGGCGCGATGGTGCCGTAGGAAAGAGTCGGGTCTGTAGGGTCGATTATCACCTTGTAGACCGGATCGCCCGCAATGCGCAGGGTTTGCTGCATGCCCGTGGCCGTGATGGACAACGCGTCGGTAAGGATGGCCTTGAGGGCGATCCGGCCGCCGCGCAGCTGTTCCGAATTCACGCCCATCTCCGTGTCATTTAAACCTAGATTGAGTGGCGGCGGCACTGACGTGGACGGGGGCTGCGGTGTCTGGCGCACGATATTGTTGATGTAGCCGCTATCGTCGCGGCTGTATCCCACGATGCGCGCCGCTAACCGGCCCTCGATGAGGGGAATATTGAACACCACGCTGCCGTCGACGTTGGTCGATCCATGCTCGGTGTGCGATGCGGATAGGTCGATTTTTCCACCGAAATGATCCGCGGTCGGCTCGTTGGTGATCACCTTGATCGTGCCGCCCATCGACGACGCGCCGTACAGCGTGCCCTGGGGACCGCGCAGCACTTCGATTCGGTTGACGTCGAAGAGATTCGGGTTCACGAAATGAATGGGAGTCTCGTTGATGTAGAACCCGACAGTGTTGGCTCCCGAGGTCGCGGCCACGCCGCGCAGGCTCAACGACACATTGCCGTGCTGGTCGCCGGTCGGCCCCTGGCTTTGGAAGTTCAATGCCGGAACGGTGAAGAAGTAGCCCAGCTGATCGGAGGCGCCCAGCAACTCGAGCGAGCGCTCGCTGATGGCGGTGACGCTGATCGGCACGGATTGGATGTTCTCCGAACGTTTTTGCGCCGTGACAATCACCTCATCGAGGGTGGTCACCGACTCCGCGGATCGATCGTCGGCGCGCGCGCCGGCCGACGCCAGGATCAACGCGGCGGCGCCTGCCAACAGCACCGCGCGCGCCGGGCTGCACGCCCCAGGCCAATTGATTTTCATTGATGCATCCCTCCGGTCGCGACCATATATTTGTAATCCCAGTCGTCTGTACAGTATATTTAGTGCATTCGTATTGGATTGTAAATAGCCTTGTACAGAATCGCAGCGCGATCAGCCGCACGGAGCCGTATGAAAAAGAATTCTATTTTGATTGGAGCGTGGATCGGCGCGAGCTCGTTCGCGTCGATGAATGCGCAAGCGCAGTCTCCCGCCTCCTGCACTGCGCAAGCGCGATACACCATCGCCGTTCATGGCGGCTACGTCGGCGAGGCGCGTCCGGATTGGCCGGATGCGGCGGTCAAGGAGCTCACGCGACAAATCGTGGCCCGAGGCCGGGAACGGCTGGCGCAAGGCGCCTCGGCGCTCGACGTCGTGGTCGATTCCATCGTGGCCTTCGAGGATTCGGGCCAGGTCGATGCCGGCAAGGGATCGTTCGAGAATTCCGCCGGCTTCGTCGAGACCGACGCATCCGTGATGGTCGGCTCGACAGGACACAGCGGCGCCGTGGCGGCCATGCAACGGCTGAAGAATCCCATCCTGGCCGCTCGGCTCGTCATGGACAAGACGCCACATGTTCTGTTCGTCGGCGCAGCGGGCGAGCAGACGCTGATTGGCCTCGGAGCGCAGGTGATCGCGGATCCCAAGAGCTACTACAAGCCCGTCGTCGAGCCGCAGACGAAGAAAAATCAGAGCCACGGCACCGTCGGCGCCGTGGCTCTGGATCGCTGCGGTGTGCTGGCGGCCGGCACCTCGACCGGCGGGACCTACGGCAAAATGCCGGGACGGGTCGGCGACTCGCCCATCGTCGGTGCGAGCACCTTCGCCAACGATCAGGTCGCGACCTCATCGACGGGCGCCGGCGAGTACTTCATCAAACGCGGCGCCACTCGCGACATAGCCGCTCGCGTGGCCTATCTCCATGTCTCTTTGCAGAGCGCCACTGACACTGTCGTCAAGGACTTGATCGGCAAGGCAGACGGCTCGCGCGGCGCCGTCATTGCGATCTCGCGCAGCGGCGAAATCGCGTTTGCGTCGACGGGCTACGGCTTGCTGCACGGCTATGCCAATGAAAAGGTGGCGCCCACCGTGGCCGTGAAAGTCGACTGATGGCCGCGGACCTGCAGCCAGCGGTGCCGCGGATGGGTTTCTTGATGAACCCTCTCGCCACGCGGCGGCCGTACGCGCGGCAGGAGGCGGCGATCGTCTCGGCAGCCTCGGCGACGCGTGCGCTGAACGAGTTGCGCACGTGGCCGGGATACCGCGTGTCACGGTTGTGGGAATTACCCGGCATGGCGCAGCGCTTCGGGGTCGCCTCCGTGATCTGCAAGGACGAGACACAGCGATTTGGTCTGGGTAGCTTCAAGGCTCTCGGCGGCGCCTATGCCGCGGGGCTTGCCCTGCAGCGACGGACCTCGGCGCGCGCAGCGCCCACGCTGTGTTGCGCGACGGACGGCAACCACGGTCGAGCCGTGGCCCACGGCGCGCGCCGCCATGGCTGCCGCTGTGTCGTTTTCGTCCACGAGCACGCGCTGGAATCGAAACTGGCGCCGATGCGCGAACTCGGCGCCGAGGTCATTCGCGTGGCCGGCAACTACGACGACTCGGTCGACTATGCCAAACGAATGGCGGCGGACAACGGCTGGACGCTCATCTCCGATACCAGCGAAGACGCGTCGGACCCGGTGGCGGCCGAGGTGATGCAGGGCTACGGCATCATGCTCTTGGAGATCGCCGACCAGTTAGGCAGCCGCTGGCCCACCCATGTGTTCGTGCAGGCGGGAGTCGGGGGTCTTGCCGCGGCGGTCGCCGGCTGCCTCGCCGACCTGGCGGGCGCCGGGCGGCCCTCGGTCATCGTGGTGGAACCCGAGGCCGCCGCCTGCGTGATGGCGAGCGCGCTGCATCAGGGACCCATGCGCATTGTGGGAGATCTCGAGACCCGCATGGCGATGCTCTCCTGCGGAGAAGCGTCCGCTCCGGCGTGGGCCATCTTGAAATGCCGCGCCGATGCCTTCATGACGGTCTCCGACCGAGCGGCCGATGGGGCGGTCGCTGCGATTGCCGGCTCCACCGATATCTCCGGGGGTCTGGCCGTCACCCCGTCCGCGGCGGCGGGGCTCGCGGGCTTCATGGCTGCCGCTCTGGACCCGATGCTCGCTGCGCAGTTGGCGTTGACCAGCAGCTCCCGCGTCTTGTTTTTTGCCACCGAAGGCGTCGAGCGCGCTCCCGGAATCGGAGTCTGACATGACTTACTCGGCCAAGTGCTTCGCGATCGGCCTGTGGGTGGGCGTACTCGCCCATGCTCCGGTATATGCCGCCCTCCCGAAGATGAGCGGCATTTGGGAGATCACGCTCGTGACGCTCGGCGTCAGTCAAAATCGGCGGCTGACCATCAGCGATCAGGGCTCCGAACTTCAAGCCACCCTCGGCTCGCTGAGATTTACCGGACGATGGCGGAGCGGCACGCTGCAGCTGCATTGTCAGGCCGAAATCCCCTGCGGCGAACTCAGCTTGCATGGCGGCGATGCGTCCATCGCGGGCGAGGGAATTCTGAACTCCACGCCGGTCACCCTGCGCGGCAAGCGACCGGCCGTTCGTCCGTACGCTGCACCGCGCGTCTTCGATTTCGAACCGCAGCAATTCTCCGGCCTGTTTGGCGACACAGCCAAGCCCGCGCTCACCCTCTTTCCCGGCGATACGGTCCGCACCAAAACGCTCGACGCCGAAGGGTTCGATGCGCACGGCGTCCGTCAGACCACCTTGGTCAATCCCCAAACAGGTCCCTTCTACATCGAGACCGCGATGCCGGGCGACACCCTGGCGATCCACTTCGTCAGAATTCGCACCAATCGCCCGACCGCCGACATGTACGGCGACGCGTTGGCGGCCAATGGCCTCGAGCCCTACTCCCTCAGGCGCGAATCCAAAGTCAGTAAAGGCAGCAGCACCTGGTCGCTGCATCCCGAGCGCGGCGTCGCCACTCTCAGCCAGCCCTCGCAGAAACTGGTGCATTTTGAAGTGCCGCTGCAACCCATGTTGGGCTGTGTGGGCGTTGCACCGGCGTTCGGTCAGTCGCTTCGCACCGTGAATCTCGGTGCCTACGGTGGCAATCTCGACTACAGCGGCGTGCACGAGGGCGCCACCCTCTATCTTCCCGTATTCCAGCCCGGCGCCTTGCTCTTCATCGGCGACGGCCACGCGCGTCAAGGCGATGGTGAATTGACCGGCACCGGTCTCGAGACCTCCATGGACGTGGAATTCACAGTCGAGTTGATCAAGGATCAGTCGCTCGACCAGCCACGCATCGAAGACGCCGAGTTCGTGATGATTTCCGGCAT
>DATLVV010000477.1:0-3332 GCA_035577165.1 Steroidobacteraceae bacterium
CTATGCTCAGGCGCTTCTCGTGGAACGCAGCACCTTGTCCGAGCTCCAGCAGCACAACGACGCCCTGATGGCCGCGCAGACCTTGAAGCGTGCCTTCAGGACCGATGTCAGCCCGATCTTGGCTCAAGCCCGCCTCAGCAAGGGTGCCGCCGTGGATCCGATTGCCGCGTATCGCGCGAGCGGGTATCGATTGAGCCGTGCAGCGGCACGTCCGGTCGTTACGCTCGGCGGCAGCGGTATCGTCTGAGCCCCCACCATGTCACGTGCCTACAGAATAGTGCGGGCGATCGGGCTGATCGCTGCCGGCGTGGTGCTGTCAGTGTGTGTGTTGATCCTGTTCGGTGCCCACATCTATGGCCTGCCCTTGATATCGCCGATTGGATCGACGGTCTTATCGCTTTTCGGCCCGTGGCTCATCGCCTTGCCCGTCGCCATTGGTGCACTGGTCGGTTGGTCATGGCGCGCGTCGCGCTCTCGCAGCACCCTGGTGCTGACGATGGTGGCTGCCGCAGTGACCGTGGGGAATGCCCTGGCGGTCGCCCGCATGGTGATCGAGGCTCACCATCATGGAGTCGAGATCAATCTGGTTCGCGCCTTCAAAATGGGGGTCATGCCCGATTGGCGACCCGACGACGACTTCGTGTACGGGACCTGGAATAATCAGCCGCTGCACCTCGCCGTCTACAGACCGGGGAACGCCATGCCAGGGCAGGCGGCACCGGTGCTGCTCTACATCCATGGCGGAGGGTGGAGTTTTGGCGACCGATTCGAGGGCGGAACCAACCTTCACTGGTTCGCCGATCGAGGGTGGCTGGTGCTTTCCATCGACTACACGCTTTCATCCGCCAATCGGCATCTGTGGGACGTCACGACCAGTCAGGTGGCCTGCGCAATGGCTTGGACCGCTGCCAATGCGGTCCGGCTCGGCGGCGATCCGGCGCGCATTTCGCTACTGGGGTCGTCCGCGGGCGGCAATCTTGCGATCAATGCCGCCTATCTCGCCGGCTCCGGCCGGCTTGAGTCCTCTTGCGGTGGAACGGTGCCGCGAGTGGCGGCAGTCAGCGCGCTCTATCCCCCGGTCGATCTGGTTGCGGCGTGGGAGAGCCGGGTACCATTGATCTCGGACGGCGCCCGCACGTTCAACACGAATTACCTGGGCGGCAGTCCCCAGCAATTCCCCGATCGATACCGGTTCGTGGGATCGGCAACCCATATCAACGCCGCCGCTCCACCAACCCTGGTCATCTTCGGTGAGAGCGATCACCTGGTTCCACCGGCCGCCACCGACCGGTTCGTGCAGCAAGCGTCCAGCGCGGGCGTGAAGATTGACGCGGTTCGATTTCCATACGGGGATCACGGCTTCAATCTCAACCAATATGGCATCGGCAATCAGTTCTACCTCGGCATGACGGAGCGGTTCCTGAAAGCGCACGGACAAGGCCCCGGCATCGCGCCGCCAGCCGATTGACTGGAAGCGAAGATTCGCCCGCACGGAATCCTCCCTTCCAAAAAACCGAGTTCCCAAGCGCGTGGGCTTGCCTTAGCGTCGACGGTGGGGCTGGGCGGCGCCCGTCGTATCATGGGAAAATTCAAATGAACCACGCATCCATTATCACTGTGACGCTTGCCGCAATTGCCGCGGCCCTATGTGCGCCGGTCGCCCGCGCGGATCCGGCACCGATGCTGCGCCGAGTCTCCGTTGAAAGCACCGTCGCCGGCAGTCTGAGAGCGTTCAACGGCGCAACCGGTGCACCGGGCGCCGAATTCTCCGGCCCGCGAGATGAAGCAAAGATCGACGTTTCGGAGGCCTACCGGAAGGCCCGCGTCGATTTGATTCGGACACACGATGCCTTCGGCCCCGGCGACATCGACGCCAAGTTCGGTGCGGCCAAGGACCTGCCGGTAAGCATCCCGGCCGAGCGCAGCACGCTCACCATTTTTCCGGACATGAGCGCGAATGCCGACGATCCCAGAAGCTACAATTTCGCGCCCACCGACCGTCTCATCGCCTCCATCCAAGGGGTCGGCGCGCAGACAATTTTCCGCATCGGACGCAGCATCGGCGCCGATCCCAAGCCCCCGGCCGACCTCGACCAATACGCCAACATCGCGCGCCACATCGTACTGCACTACAACCAGGGATGGGATCAGGGTTTTCACTATGGATTGCGCTATTGGGAAGTATGGAATGAGCCCGACTTTCGCGTGTTTTGGACGGGCACGCCGCAACAGTACTACGAACTTTATGCGAAGGTCGCGCGTGCAGTGAAAGCGGCGGATCCCACCGCCCAGGTGGGTGGCCCGACCATTGCGAAGCCGCTGGACGCGACCCCGTACCGCGAGGGATTTCTAGACTTCGTCCGTGCCCAGAAGCTGCCTTTGGATTTCTTCGCATGGCACTTCTACACGCTCGACTCCAATGACCCCAAGACCCTGGTCGACATCGGAAGAGAGATCCGCGGGATTCTCGATGCGCGAGGATTCAAGTCCACCAAGAGTGTGCTGGATGAGTGGAACGTAGACCTCTTCGACCGCGACATGTCAAAAGCCGCACGCGCCGCTTTCGCCGCAACGTCGATCATCTACATGCTGGATGCACCCATCGATCTACAGGTCTACTACCGCGCAGATCCTTCATTTCGCACGGCCGATGGCAATCCAAACGCCGTCGGACAGGCTCTTACGATGCTCGGCATGATGAAGGACACGCCGGTCCTGCTACGGACCACAGGCGGCGATGATGCCGGATTCGCCGTGCTCGCCGGCCGATCCAAGGATGGGCGCACGCTGCAGGTGCTGATCAGCAACTATCAGATTGCTCCAAAATTCCTGGGGCCGCGGGCAAACGGCGACATCATGCACATTCCCAACATCATGGATGTCACGTTGCCGGCGCGGCGGACGCTTGCCTATCATGACAACGGCGGTTATGACTTGAGTGTCGCCGTTCCGGACGGCGAGTACCAGGTGACGCGTTATCGCATCAGCGAGGACAAGAGTCTTGTCCAGGTGGATCGGACGCTCGCGTCGGGGCCGAAACTGCGGCAGCAGGCAGAGTTGCCGGCACCCGGCATTGAATTGATCAAGATTCAGCTGATGCGATAAAAGTGAACGATGGCGGCATCGGCAGTGCGCTCTGCCGTGCCGACGAAAAGGAGTCTGTTGAATCGTTCATACCGTGAATCGATGGGCGCCTCGATCTGCGCCACCGTGCGAAAATAATAATCCTCCGGATTCACGGTCTCCCCATTGGCAAGGCGCGCCATGATTTCCGGTGTGGAATGGCGGTACCCGCGGTTGACCACCGAGAGAAGCGCGCCGTCGTCCGCCTG
>DATLVV010000478.1:0-8246 GCA_035577165.1 Steroidobacteraceae bacterium
GATAGGCGCCCCACAGCGCTTCCAGCCACGCGGAGCTTTCGTCGCGTTCGCTCGGCGCCATGTCACTGCGCGAAAACTGATCGGTAAAGCTCTTGAAGGTGCCGGCGCGAAACACATTGACATCGATTCCCAGCTTGTCGATGGCATCCTTCAAGAACATGCGGTAGTAGCTGAAACCGTCCAGGTACACCATGCCCATCGGATCGAGATACACCTCGCCGCTCTGCGCGGCCAGGTAGTACTGGGTTTGATCGAGAGAATCGGCGGCGGTCACCACCCGCTTGCCGGCGGCGCGAAACTCGCGCAGCGCCGCGGCTATTTCTTGCAGCTTGGACAGGCCGGACGAATCCAGGGAGTTCAAGTCCAGCACGATCAGCTTGATGCGCGAATCGGATTTCGCGGCTGCAATGGCGTCGGTGACGTCCCGCAGCAACGTCTCGGGTGCCGGGCCCCCGGATGCCTGTCCCAGTGCGCGGCGCACCGGGTCGCTCGCCAACTGCTCGACGAGTTCGCCCTCGGGCGCGATCACCAGCGCCGCGCTGCGCGGCACAATCGGAATGGAGGTATGCAGCGCGGCGAGGATGAACCCGAAGACCAACAGCAGCAGGACCAAATGCAGGACCCTGCGGATCCCCTCAAGAATTCGCCACACCAACCCAAAAAATCCCTTCAGAGCAGACCCGACACCCATTCAAAGCCTCCAGCCCGCTCCTCGAACGATCGACCGACGCCTAAATCTTTTCGTCGATGCGCGCGGCTTTACCGGACAAATCGCGCAGATAGTAGAGCTTGGCGCGCCGCACGGCGCCGCGGCGCTTCACGCTGACCTCGCTGATGGCGGGACTGAACGTTTGGAACACGCGCTCCACGCCCTCGCCGTGCGAGACCTTGCGCACCGTGAACGAGGAGTTGAGCCCGCGGTTCTTCTTGGCGATGACCACGCCCTCGTAAGCCTGAACGCGCTCACGATCGCCCTCCACGACCTTGACCTGCACGACGACGGTATCGCCGGGATTGAAATCCGGCAACTTGCGGGTTGCGCGCTCGCCGTTCAATTCTTGGATGACTTTGTTCATAGTATCGCCCTCATCTGTGACTGTCTTCGATTCGCCCCGCGCTCAGCGCGCGTTCGATCTTGAATTCTTCCAGCAACTCTCGCTCTTCATCGTTCAGGCCGCGGCGCTCGAGCAACTCGGGCCGCCGCAACCATGTGCGGCCAAGCGCCTGTTGCAATCGCCAGCGGCGAATCGCCGCGTGATCGCCCGACATCAGCACCGCAGGCACCGCCAGCCCGTCGATTGCCGGAGGCCGGGTGTAGTGCGGCCAATCCACCAATCCGTCGCTGAACGACTCCTGTACCGCCGATTCCGCGCTGCCGAGCGTCCCCGGAATCAGCCGCGCAATCGCATCGATCACCACCAGCGCCGGCAGCTCGCCCCCGGAGAGCACATAGTCGCCGATCGACCATTGCTCGTCGGTTTCGCGTTCGATAAAGCGCTCATCGACGCCCTCGTAGCGTCCCGCCACCAACACCAACCCCGCACCGTCGCGCGCCTCGCGCGCCATGTTCTGGTCGAACCTCACTCCGTCGGCGCCCAGATACACCCGACGGCTGCCCGTCGGCTGGGAGGCCATCGCCGCGCGCAGCGCGCTGCGCAGCGGCTCGACTTTCAGCACCATGCCCGGACCGCCGCCATAGGACCGATCGTCGACCGTGCGATGCACGTCAGTCGCGTGATCGCGCGGATCGAAGTAGTCGATCGCGAGTATCCCGCGCTCGACCGCCCGTCCCACCACACCGTGCGCCAAGGCCTCGCGGATCATGACCGGAAACAACGACACGACCGCGATACGCATGCACTTCAGTCCGCCGCCGCGTTCCAGTCCACGATCACCCGGCGCGCCTGCAAATCCACCTGCCGCAGATACTGCGGCACGGCCGGTATCCAGAATTCCTGTGCGCCGCGCACCACCATCAACACTTGCGCCGGCGTCTCCACAAAATGCCGCACGACCCCCAATCCAATGCCACCGAGATTCACCACCTCGCAGCCGACCAAGTCGGCACGGTAGAAGTCCCGGTCGTCCCGCGCCGGCAGCTCGCTGCGCGGTACGCAGACTTGCGCGCCTCGCAGCGCCTGCGCCTGGTCCCTATCCTCGACCCCCGTCAACTTCACCGTCAGCGCGCCGCCGCTGCGGCCGCTGGCTTCGATACGGTAGTTCTGCCAGACATCGCCGTGGCCGATCTGCAGGCTTCGATGATCGAGTAGGCGCTCCGGCGGGTCGGTGTGAGAACGCAGCTTGACCCAACCTCGGACGCCAAATGGCGCTCCCACAAACCCTAGTTGGATGAGCGCCGATTCGTCGCCCATCGCTGCCCCCTCTCACGCAATTACAAGGGCCCTAAGCGGCCTGTTTACGGAAGCTGGTGAGTAGAAACTTGACGCGGTCCGACATGTGGGCGCCCTTGGACACCCAGTGCTCGATGCGAGCAACGTCGAGACGCAGCTTGATTTCCGCGCCGCGCGCGACGGGATTGAACAGCCCTACGCTCTCCAGGCTGGTGCCGCCCTGGCGCTTGCGGCTATCGGTCACCACCACGTGATAGAACGGGGTCTTCTTGCCGCCGCGTCGGGTCAAACGAATCGTCACCATCTTTAAGTCACCTTGCAAAGCGTAGCCGCTAATTGTAATGACAATGGGCCTTCAAGAGCAACAACTCATTGAATCGGCAGTGAATGACGGCTTTCGGCGGCCCCGAATGCCTCTTGGGAGCTTCCTAAGGTCCGAACTTGGGCGGCAATCGCCCTGCCATGCCGCGCATCATGTTCTTCAACATGCCGCCTTTGGCGAGCTTTTTCATGGTTTTCTGCATGTGGTCGAACTGCTTCAACAGGCGGTTGACCTCCGGCAGCGGCACTCCCGCGCCTGCTGCAATGCGCCGTTTGCGGGAGCCATCGATCATTTCCGGGCGCCGCCGCTCCCGCGGCGTCATCGAGTCGATGATCCCCATTTGGCGCTTCAGGTTTTGCGGATTGACCGCCCCCGCCGCCGCCTGGGCGTTGGCCTGCAGTTGGGCAGGCAGCTTGTCCAACAGGGCCGACATGCCGCCCATGTTCTGCAGCTGGCTCAATTGGTCGCGCAAATCCGCCAGATCGAAGGACTTGCCCTTGCCGATCTTTTGCGCGAGCTTCTGCGCCTTTTCTTGGTCGACCTGCCCCTGTACCTGCTCGACCAGCGACAAAACATCGCCCATCCCGAGGATGCGCGAGGCAATCCGTTCCGGCTGAAACAGCTCCAAGGCCTCGGATTTCTCACCCGTGCCGACGAACAAAATGGGCTTGCCGGTGACCTGCCTCACGGACAGGGCGGCGCCGCCGCGTGCATCGCCGTCCGCTTTGGTCAGGATCACGCCGGTGAGGGAGAGCGCCTCGTTGAATGCCTTGGCGGCATTCACCGCATCCTGTCCGGCCATGCTGTCGACGACGAACAGGCGCTCGTGCGGATTGACCGCCGACTCGAGTTCCCGGACCTCCGCCATCATCTCGGCATCGATGTGCAGGCGGCCCGCGGTATCGAGCAGCAACACGTCATACGCCTGCAAAGTCGCCTCGGTCAGCGCACGTTTCGCAATCGCAATGGGAGCCTCGCTCGCCAGCGCCGCAGCGAAACCGGCCCCGACCTGCGCAGCCAGCGTCTGCAGCTGCAAAATCGCCGCCGGTCGATACACGTCGGTGCTGACCATCAGCACCTTCTTGTTCTGCTTCTCGATCAGCCAGCGGGCGAGTTTGCCGGCGCTGGTTGTTTTGCCCGCGCCTTGCAGACCTGCGAGCATGACCACGACCGGCCGCTGGGCGCGAAGGTTCAGCCCGGGCGAGGGTTCTCCCATGAGCCGCGTCAGTTCCTCATGCACCACCTTGATGAAGGCCTGCCCCGGCGTGAGGCTCTTGGTGACTTCGACCCCGATGGCACGCGCCTTGACCGCCTCGGTGAAGGACTTGACCACGCTCAGCGCAACATCGGCGTCGAGCAGCGCAAGGCGAACTTCGCGAACCGTATCGGCGATGTTGTCGTCCGTCAGGCGTCCGCGGCCGGAGAGCGACTTGAGCGCGGAAGACAGACTGGCGGTAAGGCGGTCGAACATGGCGCGATGTTATCAAAGTTCGCCCGCCGCGGCGGCCGGGCCCCCGCCGGGAGCCTAGTCGCTATCGGGGGGCATGTGTCATTATCGCCAAATCATCTTTGAGGGCGCCGCGCCTCGTGATTCTCGCCATCACTCTGTTTCTGCTCTATGTCGCCGGCGCCTGGGTCCTGCTGCGCAGCGTGAACAAGCCGCGGCTGGAGCCGCTCGCCTGGCTGCTGATTCTGTTGGCCATCGTCGGCCATAGCGACGCCATCATGCGCATGATGCGCATCAACGGCGCCTTCTCCATCGGCGTGCTGGAGGCAATTTCCCTGCTCGCCTGGACGCTGGCGGTGTTGGCATGCCTGGTTTCCATCGACCGGCAGAACCGCGCTCTCGGTGCCATCCTGATGGCGAGCGCGGGGGTCGGCGCGGCCGCCTCCGGAGCCGGCCGCGGCCTGGCCGAGGCGACGACCGCCGGTTGGGAACTTACCGCACACATCCTGCTGTCGATGGGCGCGGCCGCCCTGCTGTTCGCAGCCGCTGTGACGGCCGTGCTGCTGGTGATTCTCGACCGGCGCCTGCGCACCCGGCGGCTTGCCGATTTACCGAGCGTCCTGCCGCCGCTCGATGCGCTGGAAAAAGTCATGTTCAGGCTGATCGGCGCGGGCTTCGGCCTGCTGACCCTGGCGCTGTTCACCGGATTCGTCTTCGTCACCAATTTGTTCACGCAGAACTTGGTGCAAAAGACCGCGCTGTCGCTCATTGCCTGGATCCTGTTCGGCGTGCTGTTGATCGGCCGCATTCGATTCGGGTGGCGCGGCCGCTCGGCCGTTCAATGGACCTTGAGCGGATTTGGCGTTCTGGCCATCGCGTATTTCGGCGTGAAGTTCGTCCTCGAGGATGTGCTCGGGCGGCATTGGGGGTAGGGCCCCCTGCCTGCACACATGCCCTACTTCTCCCTAGAATTGCTGTTCGGCGCCTTGGCGGGTTTGCTCATCCTGGCGGCATTCTTTGCCGGCAGCGAGACGGCGCTCATGAGCTTGAACCGCTACCGCCTGCGGCATCGCGCCAGTGAAGGACACCGCGGAGCACGATTGACGGAGAAGCTGCTCGCCCATCCGGACCGCTTGATCGGGTTGATCCTGTTGCTGAGCACCGTCGTGAATGTGGTAACACCGACCTTGGTCGGGCTGATCACGTTTCGTTTGGGCGGCGACTACCTGGTCGCGGTGGGTGTGATCGCGCTGACGTTCATCATGTTGATTTTTTGCGAGGTCGCGCCCAAGACCTTCGGAGCAATGCATCCCGAACGGCTTGCGCTGCCGGCGGCCTACATCTACACGCCCCTGCTGATGTTGCTGTACCCGTTCGTGTGGGCCACGAACCTGCTGGCCAACGGCGTGTTGCGGCTGTTCGGCGTCTCGCCGCAGCTGGCCTCCAATTCCCTGAGCAGCGAGGAGCTGCGCACCGTGGTCGCCGAAGCCGGGGCGATGATTCCGCATCGCCACCAACAAATGCTGGTCAGCATTCTGGATCTGGAAAACGCCACCGTGGAAGATATCATGGTGCCGCGCAACGAGATCGTGGGCATCGACCTCGGCGACGATTGGGATCGGGTGGTCGAGCAATTGCGCCAGAGCCAGCACACCCGCTTGCCGGTCTATGAAGGAGAAATCGACCGCATCATCGGCGTGCTGCACATGAAGCAGGTGGTGCACGAGCTGGCGCGCGGCCGGCTGGATCGCGCCGCGTTGATGGAGGCGGCCGGCGCGCGCGAGGCGTACTTCGTGCCCTCCGGTACCACGCTCAATACCCAGTTGCTGAATTTTCAGCGCAACAAGCGCCGCATGGCCTTCGTCGTGGACGAATACGGCGATATCCAGGGGCTGGTGACGCTCGAGGACATCCTCGAAGAAATCGTCGGCGAATTCACCACGGATCCCGCGACCATGATGCACAAGGACGTGCACGCGGAGGCCGACGGCAGTTTCGTCGCGAGCGCGTCCGCGACCATCCGCGCGCTCAATCGCTCCATGCGCTGGAATCTGCCCACGGACGGCCCCAAGACCTTGAACGGGTTGATCGTGGAATTCCTGGAAACCATTCCCGAACCCGGCACTACGCTGAAATTGGCCGACTACATGCTCGAAGTGCTGCAGACCGGCGACAACGCCATCAAGACGGTGCGGATCCGGCCGCCTCAGAACGCCTCGAGCGCCTGATTCAAGCGCATCACGCCGCGCACCGACATCCCCTCCGGCGGACGCTTCGGCACGTTCGCCTCGGGCACCACGGCCAATTTGAAGCCATGCTTCGCCGCCTCGCGCAGCCGCTCCTCGCCGAAGGGCACCGGGCGAATCTCTCCCGCCAGCCCCAACTCACCGAACGCAACCAGCGAATGAGGCACCGGCGAATCGCGCAGGCTGGAGCGCGCCGCCATGACGATGGCCAGATCTCCCGCAGTCTCCGCCAAACGCACACCGCCGACGACATTGGCAAACACGTCCTGGCCCTGCAGCTGCAGCCCGGCGTGGCGATGCGCCACGGCCAGCAGCATGGTGAGCCGGTTGCCGTCGATCCCCACCGCCACCCGGCGCGGATTGCCGCTTAACGCCGCATCCGCCAGAACCTGCACTTCGATCAGCAGCGAGCGAGTTCCCTCGCGCATCACGGTGATGACGCTGCCTGACACGGGCTCGGCGTGGCGCGACAGAAAAATCGCGGAAGGATTGGTGACTTCGCGCAGCCCCTGCTCGACCATGGCGAACACGCCGATCTCGTTCGCGGCGCCGAAGCGATTTTTGACCGAGCGCAGCACGCGGTAGCGGCTGCCGGTATCGCTCTCGAAATACAGCACCGTATCGACCATGTGCTCGAGCACCCGCGGCCCGGCGATTTGACCCTCCTTGGTGACGTGGCCGACCAGCAGCACCGCGGTGCCTCCCGCCTTGGCGAAGCGCACCAGCTCCGCCGTGCATTCGCGCAGTTGCGAGACGGCGCCGGGCGCCGCTTCGATGCGCTGCGAGTACATGGTCTGAATGGAATCCACGATCAGGACGCGGGCTCCGACGCCAAGCGCGGCGCCGACAATGTCCTCCACGCAGGTCTCGGCAATCAGCCGCGCCGTGGCCGCCTCCAACCCCAAGCGGCGGGCGCGAAGGGCGACCTGCTTCAAGGATTCCTCGCCCGTGGCGTACAGCACGGGCCCGGCGGCTTGCAGCGCTGCCGCCGCCTGCAGCATCAGCGTCGATTTCCCGATGCCGGGATCACCGCCGATCAAGGTCACGGAGCCCGGCACGAGACCCCCGCCCAACACCCGATCGAGTTCGGTGGAACCCGTCGCCAGGCGCGCTTGCTCGAGAGCCGCCTCGGCCGCCAGCGGCGTGGAGGTATCCGTCCGCGGGGCCTGGCCTGCCCGGGCCGGTTTGCGCGAGTTTGCCGATGCCACTTCCGCCAGCAAGGTATTCCACTCGCCGCAACCCGGACACTGCCCCTGCCATTTCGGCGAAGCGGCTCCGCAGTTCTGGCAGATAAATATCTCTCGGGACTTCGGCATGGGGTTCCTTCGCGTCGATTTGTGAGCTTAGCATTGCAGCGAACACGGTCCGATCACCTATACTGCCGGGCCACATCATGCGGATTATGTCTATTGCATGCGCAAATTTGGGCTGATAGCAGCGATTCTCGGCTTGGGGACCTTGGCTGTAGGCTTTTTGCTCCGCCTGGTCGCAAAGGTCGA
This sequence comes from Steroidobacteraceae bacterium, assembly GCA_035577165.1. Classification (GTDB taxonomy): domain Bacteria; phylum Pseudomonadota; class Gammaproteobacteria; order Steroidobacterales; family Steroidobacteraceae; genus Bog-1198. Next base: position 7,866 of record DATLVV010000478.1, read on the forward strand.
CACCTGGTTTTGGCTGCCGGGAATCGTCCTATTGTGCGGCGGGTTGGCGTTGCTGCTGTGGTCCCGCCTGGCGGCGTCCACCGCCGCCCGACCGGCACCCAAGATACCGCAGCCCCTCGGCACCGAGACCGCTCGGCTCCTCGACAACTTCGAGCAGCGCTTTGCCGAGCTCAAGGGCCGCAAGCCGAATGCCACCGTGCTGAATGATTTGTACACGCTCGGCAATCAGCTGGAGCAGCGCGGCCGTGCGCCGCAGGCCACCGCGGTCTACCGTCACTTGGCGCGCTTCGACAATACCTATCGGGATGTCGCCGCGCGCCTGCGACGCCTGATGGACGCCGAGCGCGCCAAACCGAAACCAGCGGCGGCGCCCGCAGCGGC
>DATLVV010000479.1:0-8095 GCA_035577165.1 Steroidobacteraceae bacterium
CGCAAGATCAACGCCACCCTGGCGGCCATCAATCCGCGGCACCTGCCCGATACCGTTGCGCTCGGCCGGATCGACACCATGCTCCTCATCGCCGACCGGCTCGAACGCGGCGCGTTCGTCGGCGTCCTCGGCGACCGCACTCTGGGACGCGAACCGGTTCAAGCGGTGACCCTGTTGGGCGAACCGGCGTACCTGCCCACGGGTCCGATGCGCGCCGCAGCGATCCTGCGCTGCCCGGTATTCTTCATGGCCGGCCTGTACCGCGGCAACAGCTCCTACCATGTGGTCATCGAACGCATCGCGGATTTCTCCGCCATTTCGCCGGCAGGTCGCGAAGCCGCAGTACATTCGGCAATCGAACGCTATGCCGACGTGCTCGGTCGGCTGTGCCGCAGCGATCCCTATAACTGGTTCAATTTCTATGACTTCTGGCGTCCGCCAGAGGCGCCGCGCGCATAATGCGGCGCGCTGTCGGTCCGCTGCTGCTGGCCTTGATCTTCGCCGCCGTTGCAATCAGCCCGGCGCAGGCAGCGTCCGGCGCTCCGATGGGCGATCTCGATGAGGTGATGCGCCTGCTGTCGATGCGCCGGCACGGGCGGGTAGAATTCATCGAGCAGCATTTTCTGGCCCTCCTCAAGCGTCCGGTCGAATCGTCGGGCGAGATGCGCTACGACGCCCCCGATCATTTGGAGAAGCGTACTCTGCTGCCGCGTCCGGAGAACCTGGTGCTCGACGGCGGTAAATTGACGGTGGAACGCGGCGGGCACTCCCATGTGCTGGACTTGCACCGTTACCCGCAGATTCTGCCGTTCATAGAAAGCATCCGCGGCACCCTGGCCGGCGATCGAAGCGCGCTCGAACGGTTGTTTCACCTCGAATTCGCCGGCAGCATCGGACGCTGGTCGCTGACTCTCGAGCCTTTGGACCGGTCCTTGGCGCAGGTCGTGAAGCAAGTGCAGATAGACGGCGCGAGAGACCAATTGCTCCGGGTCGAGATTCGCCAGCCCGACGGCGATCGGTCGCTGATGACCTTGCGTACTCCCGCGGCGCCATGAATTGGCGGCGTGCGCGGATCCCGGCGCTGTGGATCCTGTGTCTCGCCCTGGCATCGCTGGTGGTGGCGCGCGCCCGCTACATCACCGACTTGTCGGCATTCTTGCCGGCCAATCCCACTCCCGCTCAGCAGCTATTGGTGGATCAATTGCGCGATGGCCCTGCCTCGCGCCTGATTTTGATTGCCGTCGAACACGGGGACGCCGACGCCCGGGCGCGGGCATCGGTTGCGCTCGCCGCACGCCTGCGTCGGGATGCTCGGTTTTCGAGCGTCAACAACGGCGAACCGCTCACAGCCGAGCGCGACCGCGAGTTCCTGTTTCAACACCGCTACCTGTTGAGCGATCAAGTCGCGGCGCAGCGCTTCTCGGCGCCCGGCCTGCGCGCCGCAATGCAGGACACGATCGACGATTTGGCCTCCCCGGCGGGACTCATGCTCAAGTCGTTGCTGCCGAACGATCCCACCGGAGAGATGCTGCACATCATCGAGCAATTGGCACGCACGCCCGCACCGGCCGCCGGTGGCGGCGTCTGGGTGTCGCCGGATGGCGCACGCACCTTGATGGTGGTGCAGACGGCGGCCGGCGGCTCGGATATCGATGCACAGGAGCAGGCCGTCGAGGCGATCCGCTCAGCCTTTGCTGCGGCCCTGCTCGAATCCGCCGCAGGCAATGCCCAGTCCCTGCAATTGAAGGTGAGCGGTCCCGGCGTGTTTGCCGTCGCCGCCCGCGCCAAGATCGAGCGCGCTGCCGTGCGTCTCTCCCTCGCGAGCGCCATTCTGGTTGTAACGCTGTTGTTTGCCGTGTACCGCTCAGTTCCGGCGCTCGCACTCGGACTCATGCCGGTGGCCAGCGGCGCGGTGATCGGAATCGCCGCCGTCGCACTCGGGTTTGGCGCCGTCCATGGCATCACCTTGGGATTCGGGACCACGCTGATCGGCGAGTCGGTGGATTATTCGATCTACTTCTTCGTGCAGTCGCGCCGGCTGGCGCAGGATCCGGCTCCCGGCTCGAACTGGCAGCAAACCTGGTGGCCCACCATTCGTCTCGGCATGCTGACTTCGGTGTGCGGATTCGCCTCGCTTCTGCCTTCCGGTTTTCCAGGACTCGCGCAACTGGGCGCGTACTCGATCAGCGGGTTGATCGCCGCCGCCTGCGTGACGCGTTATGTGCTGCCCGCGCTGCTGCCCGCCGGATTTGCGATCCGCGATGTGGCGCCGTTCGGCCGCCGCATCGGGGCACTATTGCGGCCGATGCGCCAATTGCGAGGAGGAGCGCTGGCGGCGGCGGCTGCGGTGCTTGCCGCAGCGGCGATTGCAATCCTCCTGCGCCATGATGCGACGCTGTGGAATCGCGAGCTCTCGGCGCTCAGCCCGGTATCCGCGCAGGACCAGGACGCCGACACCCAATTGCGGCGCGACCTGGGCGCCGCCGACGTACGCGACCTGGTCATCGTTTCCGGATCGACGCTCGATGCCGCGCTGGCCGGCGCGGAGCGGGCGGCACGCGCGCTCGAACCCTTGGTCGATGCCGGAATGATCAGTGGATTCGACAGTCCGGCGAACTTTCTGCCCAGCGCGGCGGCCCAGGCGGCCCGCCGCGACAGCCTGCCCGGCGCAGCGCAGCTGCGCGACAACCTGCGGCAGGCCGCCGCTGATCTGGGCGTGAACGAAGACCGTCTGCAGCCGTTCTTGAACGATGTCGAGGCGGCGCGCCACGCACCTCTGCTCACGGCACCGGATCTGCAGGGGACCTCCATGCGCACAGGTTTCGAGGCGCTGATCCTGCATCAGCGGAATGGCTGGCACGCGTTGCTGCCGCTGCACAGCGCCGCAGCGCACAGCATCGACACCGCGAGGGTGACGGCGGCGCTGCAAAGCGCGCGCATCCCGCAGGCACAAACGCTCGATCTTAAGCAGGAGGCCGATAGCTTGTATGCCGGCTACCTGTCCGAGGCGATTCATTTGTCCTTGGCGGGCATCGTCGCGCTAACCATCCTTCTGTTGATTGCCTTGCGCTCGCCGCTGCGCGTTGCGAAGGTCTTGGCGCCGCTGGCGCTGGCGGTGCTCTGCGTGGCCGCCGGTCTCGCCCTGAGCGGAGTGCAGCTCACCATACTGCACCTGGTGGGCATGCTGCTCATCGTCGCCGTCGGCTCCAACTACGCTCTGTTCTTCGATCGGCAATCGAGAGTGCATGCCGGCAGCGAATCGGTGACCCTGGCATCCCTCGCGATTGCCAACTTGAGCACGGTGATCGGTTTTGGCCTCCTGTCCTTTTCGCAGGTTCCGGTGCTGGTGGCCTTGGGCGCCACGGTGGCTCCGGGCGCGTTCCTGGCACTGCTGTTCGCGGCAGTGTTCGCACGTGCGTAGCTTCGCCGTGCCGGCGGCCGCGGCCGCCGTGGCGCCGATGCGCATGGCATGGTTGCCGGGCGCCTATCATGCCGGACAGGACTTTGTCGCGGCCGGCTTTGCGGCGGCCGTGCGCGCCCGGCGTGCAGCCCTCGACCTGGTGTTCGTCGACTTGGAGTTGGGACATGTCGGCGATCGCAGCGCGTTGCAACAGCTGCGCTCCACCGTGGTGTTGCCGGCGCGCGCGGCGGGTGTCTCCATATGGCTGGGCGGAATCTCGCTGGGCGGACTGTTGGCCCTCGACTACGCCGCATCGTATCCCGATGAACTCGACGGCTTGTGCTTGTTCGCTCCCTATCTCGGCAGCAGGATGCTGACGCGCGAAATTGCACAGGCACCGGGACTTGAGCGCTGGCAACCGGGCGCACTTGCGGAAACCGACGAAGAACGTCGAATATGGCGCTACATCAAGGCCCGCCACGCCGGCTCCCGGCCGCTGTACCTTGGTTTCGGAACGGCGGATCGATTCTCGGCCGCGCATGAGCTCCTGGCGGCCACGCTGCCGGCCGAGTCGGTCGATGTGATTGCCGGCAGCCACGATTGGCCCACATGGTCAAGACTTTGGGAGAATTTCTTGGATTCGCACTTCGCATGAGGGAGCAGGTGCCTCGGCCTTCGGCGGATTCGCCGCGATGGTCGGCGACTCCGTTGATCTACGCGTCGGCGGCCATTCATGCGGGCGCCGCTGCCGCGTTGGTACTGCGGCCGCGCACCTGGCCCTGGGCGTTGGGGGCCCTGGCAATCAACCACGCAGCCTTGGCCGCTGCCGGACTCTGGCCGCGCAGTCGGCTGCTGGGCCCAAACTGGGTAACGCTGCCGCGGCACGGCGGCGAATCGACCCGTGTGGCCATCACCATCGACGATGGGCCCGACCCCGAAGTGACGCCCCAGGTGCTGTCGCAACTGGCCGAATATCGCGCGACCGCCACTTTCTTTTGCGTGGGTGAACGCGTCGAGCGCTACCCGGATCTGGCGAAGGAAATTGTGGCTCGCGGCCATGCCATCGAAAATCACAGCCAACGGCATCGGCACAATTTCTCGCTGCTGGGGCCGATACGCATGAGCGCCGAGATATCGCGCGCTCAGGACAGCATCTCGAGGGTCACCGGCATCGCGCCGCTTTTTTTTCGCGCGCCTGCGGGGTTGCGCAATCCCTTTCTCGACCCGATTTTGGCGCGGCTGCAATTGCGGCTCGCGAGTTGGACGCGGCGTGGTTTCGATACCGTCCATCGCAATGCCGATGCCGTCTACCAGAGATTGGCGATGCCGCTGCGCGACGGCGACATCTTGCTGCTGCACGATGGCAATGCGGCGCGCGCCCATAGCGGGCGCCCGGTGATCGTCGAAGTGTTGCCTCGGCTGCTCGACGCCATGGCGGAAAGAAACATGCAACCCGTCACCTTGCGTTCGGCGCTTCCGCGATGACGCCGCTCCTGCTCAAGTCCTTCACGGCCACCAGTTGCATCGGCCAAGGCGTGACGGCAACCCTGGAGGCGCTGCGGCAGCAGCGCAGCGGCCTTGCCATTTGCGATTTCGAGACCGTGGACATCGATACCCACATCGGCGAAGTGGCGGGTGTCGATGACACCAGGCTGCCGCATGAGCTGCGGCAGTTCGACTGCCGAAATAACCGCCTCGCCGAGCTGGGCCTGCTGCAGGATGGGTTTTACGACTCCGTGCAGCGCTCGGCGGAGCATTGGGGCCGGAAACGCATCGGCGTATTCCTGGGAACCAGTACTGCCGGAATACTGCAGACCGAGCTTGCCTACCGCGAACGCGATCCGCTCAGCGGCGCCCTGCCGGCGAGCTTCGACTACGGCTCCACTCACAATACATTCTCCGTCGCAGACTACATCCGGCAGCGTTGCGGCCTGCAGGGACCTGCGGTTGCGGTTTCCTGCGCGTGCGCGTCCAGCGCCAAGGTGTTCGGCTCGGCACGCCGCATGATCGAGGCAGGCCTCATCGACGCGGCCCTGGTGGGCGGCGTGGACTCATTGTGTCTCACCACCTTGTACGGCTTTCACTCCTTGCAACTCACATCGGCGGCTCCGTGCCGCCCGTTCGACGTGGCCCGCGATGGCATCTCCATCGGCGAGGCGGCGGCATTTGCGCTGCTGGAACGCGTACCGGAAGAGAACCACGACGCCGTGCTGCTGCTCGGCATCGGCGAATCGAGCGATGCCTACCACATGTCGGCGCCGCATCCCGAGGGTCTCGGCGCGCGGCTCGCGATGCAGGCCGCGCTCAGGGCCGCGGCGCTCGATCCCGGCGACATCGACTACATCAACCTGCACGGCACCGCCACTCCCAGCAACGATCGGTCGGAGAGTCGGGCCGTCACCAGCGTGTTCGGTCCAACCACGCCATGCAGTTCCACCAAGGGCGCCACCGGCCATACTCTCGGCGCGGCAGGGGCGTTGGAGGCGGTCATCAGCGCCATCGCGCTGCGCCATGGACTGATGCCGGGCGGAGTGCACACCAATGACATCGATCCCACTCTGACAGCGCACTACATTAGAGTTAATCGCCCCGCTCCCCTCAGGCGCGTCCTCTCCAATTCGTTCGGCTTTGGCGGCACGAACTGCAGCCTGATTTTTGGCCGGACCGGATGAAGCTCGCCGCTTACATCGGCGGACTCGGCGTGCTCGGGCCGGGGCTGGCCAATTGGCCCGAGACGGCCGCAGTGCTGGCGGGACGACAGGTATATCGCCCGGCACCTGCGGTGCTGCCAACGCCGACGATTTTGGCGGCTGCGGAGCGCCGGCGCACCGGGCCGGTCGTCAAGCTGGCCTTGGGAATCGCGCTGCAAGCGACTGCTCAGGCGGGCGAGGACCCCGCCACTCTGGCCAGTGTGTTCACCTCTTCGGGGGGCGACGGCCAGAATTGCCACGAACTCTGCCACGCCTTGTCGCTCGCAAATCGCGAGGTGTCGCCGACGCGGTTCGCAAATTCGGTGCACAACGCGCCTGCGGGGTATTGGAGCATCGCCACGGGTGCCATGGTCGAATCCAATGTGCTGTGCGCATTTGACGCGAGCTTCGCCGCGGGCCTCCTCGAAGCCCTGACGCAGGTCGCGGTCGATCAGGTCCCCGTGCTGCTGGTGGCCTATGACTCGCAATATCCGCAGCCGATGCACGACAAGCGTCCCTTGACCGATGCCTTTGGGGTGGCTCTGGTGCTGACGCCGAATCGGCGCGATTCCTCGCTGGCGAGAATCGACGCGGCGCTCACCGACTTGAGCTACGATCGACTGACTGAGGCGGCTCTCGAGGCGCTGCGCTGCGGGTGTCCCGCGGCGCGCGCGCTGCCGCTGCTGCGCCTGCTGGCAGAGCGGCGCAGCGGCAGCACGATTCTCGAATACCTGGATGTATCACGCCTGGAAGTGCGAATCGAACCATGCCCTTGAACCGTACCTGGATCGCACAAAATATTCCCCACCACGGACGCATGTGCCTGCTCGATGAAGTCATCGAGTGGGACGCGCAGCATATCCGCTGCCGCAGCACCACCCATCGGTTGCCCGATCATCCGCTGCGCTCGCACGACCGCTTGGGAGTTTGCTGCGGAATCGAATATGCCGCCCAGGCCATGGCGGTTCACGGCGCGCTTGCCGCGGGCGCGGCGAACGCCCGCCGCCCCGAGGCTGGATTTCTCGCCGCCGTGCGCGATGTGCGATTGCATGTACTCAGGCTCGACGACATTCAATCCGATCTCATCTGCGAAGCCGCCTTGGTTGCCGGGGATCCAGGCAGCGCGCTGTACGAATTTGAATTGCGGTCCGATTTGCAGCGCCTGGTAACCGGGCGCGCCACGGCGGTGTACGACGCCACAACCAGTCTGGGCATTCCGCGTGGCCTCAGCCATGAATGAATCGTCCGTTCGCGCTCTGGTCACCGGCGGCAGCGGCGGCATCGGCGCGGCCATTTGCCGGCGCCTCGGCAAAGCGGGTCACTTCGTCTATGTTCATGCGCACCGCGGAATGGCTGCGGCGGCGGCAATCGCGGGCGAAATCACCGCTGCCGGCGGCCGCGCGACCGCGGTTCAATTCGATCTCACGGACGCGGCTGCGACGGGCGCTGCCGTACAAGCCTTGTTGGAGGACGGACCGGTACAGGTGCTGGTGAACAACGCCGGCATTCACGACGATGCCGTATTCCCGGGGATGAGTGCCGCGCAATGGCATCGCGTCATCGACGTGTCGGTGAACGGATTTTACAACGTCACGCAGCCGTTGATACTGCCCATGATGCGCACGCGCTGGGGACGGGTCATCAACATATCATCGGTGGCCGCGCTCACCGGCAATCGCGGCCAGGTGAACTATGCGGCTGCCAAGGGCGCGCTGAATGCTGCCACCCGGGCGCTGAGCCTCGAAGTGGCGAGCCGCGGCGTTACCGTCAACGCCGTGGCGCCGGGAATCATTGCCACGGGCATGGGGGATGGCGTCTTCGACGCATCGACCATCGCCGGCATCGTGCCGATGAAGCGTGCTGGAACCGCGGAAGAGGTCGCCAGTCTTGTCGGCTACCTTGCTTCCGAGGAGGCCGGCTACATCACCGGCCAGATCATCTCCGTCAACGGCGGGATGATCTGACGCTACGGAGCCTAGGCTCCTGGTCAGGCATAGGCGTCCAC
>DATLVV010000480.1:0-5413 GCA_035577165.1 Steroidobacteraceae bacterium
GCAAAACCGCCGCCCTGGTCGCGCAGATCGAGAGCGCGCACGGGCTGGCTGCCGTTGATGAAATTGCCGCGGCGACGCCCCGGCTCGCGGCCCTGATGTTTGGCGCGGCCGACATGGCTGCCGATCTCGGTGCCGACACCGCGTGGGAACCGTTGCTGTATTCGCGGTCGGCCCTCGTTGCCGCGTGCGCGCGCTCCCAGCTGCTGGCAATCGACGCACCATTCTTCGATTTGCGGGACGGCGGTGGGCTGAAAGCGGAGGTGGCACGCTCGGTCGCGCTCGGCTTTGCCGCGAAATGCGCGGTTCATCCGACGCAGATCGGCCCCAACAACTCGGCGCTGACGCCGACTTCCCAGGCCATTGCCGAGGCACGCGCAATTCTTGCCGAGAACGCCAAGGGTGTCGGCGCCGTCAATGGCCGCATGGTCGACGAGGCCATCGCGCGCAAGGCGCGGCGCGTTCTGGCAGTCGCCGACGCGCTGTTTTCGCGCACCGACGACGCCGACGGCGCACCGCCCTAGAGTGCTGAATATTGGTTCAGAACGCTAGACCACGGATTGAATTTTTACGAAAGCATGTTTAAACTGAGCTCGCGCACCTCGGCGGCCGAGCCGCCAACTCGACGGGTTGGGAGAACAAACATGAGTGCCAATTGGGGAAAACGTGCATGGACGATTGCGCTGCCGCTGTCAGCCTGCGCGAGCCTGTACCTCGGGAGCTCAACGATCAGCCGGGCCGCGGCGGCGGTTCCGGCTTCGGATACCGAACTCGAAGAGATCATCGTCACCGCGACCAAGCGATCGGAGCGCATCCAGGATATTCCCGTCAGCGTGACCGCCTTTACGGGCAAGCAGTTGAGCGAAATGGGTGCCGATACCCTCGTCGACTATGCGCGCGAGGTGCCGAGCTTGACCTTTGCCGAGCGCGGCAATGGCCGCAACGACATTGCCATTCGGGGTCTCTCGGTCATCAACGGCGTGCCGACGGTCGGCTACTATCTCGATGGGATTTCCACCGAACTCAATTTCCAAAGCCCGGACCCCAAACTCTTCGACGTTCAGCGCATCGAGATACTGCGGGGGCCGCAGGGCACGCTCTATGGCGCGGGCGCGGTCGGCGGCCTGATCCAAATCATCACCAATCCCCCCGACCCTTCCGGATTCGACGCCAAGGCGGATGTCGAATATTTCAAGATCGACCATGCCGACGGCAGCTACGGCATCAACGCGATGGTCAACATTCCGCTGATCTCGGATGTGCTGGCGCTGCGCGTGGTCGCTCTCACCCGCGAAAATTCCGGCTGGATCGATGCGCCGCTGCTCGACAAGAAGGGTGCCAACTGGCAGGACGACAAGGGATTGAGAACCTCGTTGAAGTGGATCGCCAGCAGCGACTTCGATGCGACGCTGCGTTGGTACTATCAGGCGTTCCGCATGGGGGTCGAGTCGTTCGATACGCCGCAACAGGGTGAGGCCGCCGGCTACGGCAGCAAGAACATCTCCGTGGTGTCGATCCCGTCCCTGACGACGTACGCGGCCAGTCAACTCTCGCTCGATCTGCGCTGGGATCTTAAATTCGCGACCCTGGAGTCGGTGTCCGGCTATAACGAGACCACCATACACGATGATCCCGACGGGCTCACCTTCGAAGACGGCAACCTCAATCCCTACGTACCTGCGACCCAGTTTTCATTTCTGCTCTATCAGCCCTACAAGACCTACAGCACCGAACTGCGGCTCGTGTCCGCGGCCGGCTCCCGCTGGGAGTACACAGCGGGTGTGTATTGGAAGAAGACGGATCTCAGTGAATTTGCGGACCTGTCGTTGTTCGGCGAGACCATTCAATTCGACACCAGCGACAAACAGACCGCGGTGTTCGGCGAAGTCGGCTACAAGTTCACCGACGCTTGGGAGTTGACGGCGGGCGCGCGATATTTGTGGGAAAAGCTGTCGGCATCGACGCTGACCACCATTGCCGGGCTCGGCAGTTCGTTGAGCGCCAACAACGGCGATGAGAGCGACTTCTCGCCGAAGCTCGCGCTGAAGTACACGGTCGACAAGGACCTCATGTACTACGCCTCGGTGTCGAAGGGCATTCGTTCCGGCGGCGTCAACGTGGACGTGGTCCAGGATCCCAACTTTCAGCCCACCTACAAATCGGACTCTGCCTGGGCCTACGAACTCGGCATGAAGTCGCAGTGGAACGAGCGCCGCACCCAGCTGAACGCTTCGCTGTTCTACATCAAGTGGAGCGATTTGCAGATCGATGGCCTGCCGTCGAATCCCGCGCTCGGTTTCGTCACCAACGCCGGCAGCGCCACCTCGAAGGGTGTCGAAGCGGAGTTCGAACAGTTGGTGACGGGGGGGTTGCGCGTCACGTTGGGCGGCTCCTATATCAATGCAAAAATCGACGATTCGTTTCAGAACGCTCCCGCCGGATCGAGAATGCCCAATGTTCCGCGCTACACGATGAACGCCGGCATCGTCGAGTCATTCCCCTTGCCGGAAAATCTGCAAGGCTCGGTGCGGGCGGACTTCAGCTATCGCGACGGCTCGTTCGACAATTTGCCGAATATTCCCCTGGATCAGCCCGCCAGCAACTATGCCAGCGGCTACGGAATCGTGAATTTGCGGGCGAGCGTGGAGGCGAGGCATTGGAACGCGGCGGTGTACGCGGACAACGTCTTCAACCGCTTTGGATCGAGCTTTACCAATTACGATCCGGCCGGACTCGATCAGGTCTACCAGACGCGCCCGCGGACCATAGGCATCAAGTTCGGCGTCGGATTCAAGTAAGCGACGCGGGTAGCGCGGGAGGACCGATGCTTACGCAGGCCTGGCCGGTGTCGCCGCGCGCAGCAGCACTGCAGCGCTCGGCACTGGTATGGGACAACGTGTTTCCCATCAATTTGCCCGGAGAAATCGAACTCGGCAACTCCTGGGACGCGCTGCAGCGCTTTCATGACGCCGGCGTCGACGTGGTTTCCATCACGCTCGCCGGCGACAATCACAATATCAGCCAGGCCTTCACGCTCTGCGCGTGGGCGAGGCGGCAGCTGCGCGAGCGAGAGGACCGCATGCTGCTGGTGCGACGCGTCTCGGACATCGAATTGGCCCGCAATACCGGCCGCCTCGGCATCATTCTGCATTTCGAGGGAACACGCTGCTTCGAACGCGACCCGTCCGTGATCGAACTGTTCTACGACCTTGGAATTCGCCAGACGCTCATTGCCTTCAACAAGCAAAATTCCGCGGGGGGAGGCTGTGCCGACGGCGAGGACCGGGGCCTGACTCCCTATGGCCGCCAACTGGTGACCGAGATGCAGCGCGTGGGGATGCTGCTCGACTTGAGCCATACCGGTCATCGGACTTCGCTCGACGCCATGGCGGTGGCGTCCAAGCCGGTGCTGTTCAGTCATTCGAATGCCTTCTCTCTCTGTCCTTCCTTCCGCAATCTCAAGGATGATCAAATCCGCGCCTGCGCCCGGACGGGCGGGGTTGTGGGAGTGTCCGGTTCGAGCGAATATTTGGGCGATGCTGCCTGCTCCAACGATACGCTGTTTCGTCACATCGATTACTTGGCCGAAGTGGCCGGCATCGACCATGTCGGCCTCGGTCTCGACATGATATTCGAGCCCGCGGCCCTCTCTGAATGGGTTCGCGGCCGGGCCGATGAATGGCCGATGGCGCAAGATCCCAGCTGGGCTGGATTTCGCTACGCATCGCCCGAGCAATTGCCGGGACTGACTGAATTGATGCTGCAGAGGGGATACGCCGAGGAACAGATCCGCAAGGTGCTGGGCGAAAATCTTTTGCGGGTTTGCCGTGCCGTGTGGCAAAAGGAATAGTTCGTGCCGCAGCGCAAGCCCGTAGTCGGAATCCCGGCCTCCGTCCGGCTGCTCGAGCATGCAATGGAGTTTCACGGCACCGCTCATCAATATCTGCGCGCCGTCCGGGAGGATGTAGGCGCGACGGTGTTCACCATTCCCGGCCTGCCGGATACGGCCAACGCTCTGGAACTGCTGGATTCGGTGGACGGGCTGCTCTTGACCGGCAGCTTTTCCAACATGCATCCGTCGACCTACGGTGAAGCGATTGCCACCGCGGAAGGGTTCTACGACCAAAAGCGCGATGCCGTCACGCTGCCCTTGATCCGGGCGGCGCTGGAGCGCTCGATCCCGATCTTCGGCATTTGCCGCGGCATGCAGGAACTCAATGTGGCGTTGGGCGGCACTCTGCATCAAGCGCTGCACGAAGCGCCCGGCAAGGACGACCATCGGCCGAACGGGAGCTTGCCGCTGGCAGCCCAGTTCGCTCCTGCGCACGACATCGAAATCATGCCGGGCGGAGTGCTCGCGTCGCTCATTCCGGAACCCCGCATTCGAGTCAACACGGCGCACACTCAAGGCATCAGCCGCGTGGGGAGCGCCCTGTTCGTCGAGGCAGTGAGCGACGACGGCGCCGTCGAAGCGCTGAGTGTCCAGGCCGCGCGCAGCTTCGCGGTCGGCGTGCAGTTTCACCCCGAGTGGGGAACGGAGAACAATGCGCTGTACAAGGCGCTGTTCGCCGCATTCCGCAATGCCGTGTGGGCGCGCGCCAGTGCCGCATAGATACGTCCCGGCCCCCGCTATCGCCGTGGCCGCCGTGTTGGCCGTGTCGGCCGTGAACGTAGCGTTAGCCGTGACTTCATCGGCCGCCGTGGCCGCCGTGGCCGCCGCGGCGCCCGTGCTCGACCCGGCGCGGGTGGAAGCGTGGACCGATGGACAGGTGGCGCCGGCGTTGCGACTCTCGGGTGTACCCGGCGCGGTCGTGGTCGTCGTTCGCCATGACCGCGTGATTTTGTCGAAGGGCTATGGTATCGCCGACAGGACGCGGGCCATGCCCCTGCGCGCCGACGCGACGCTGCTCGACATCGCCTCGATCGGCAAGAGCATGACGGCGCTGATTACCTCGCAGCTCATCGATGAAGGCGTGCTCGATCTCGATGAGGATGTGAACCATTATCTCAAGAGCGCACAGGTGACGGGACCGAAAGTCACTCTGCGGATGCTGCTGGGCCACCGCGGCGGCTTCGATGCGGATCTCACCGGATTATTCGTTCCGATCGACGGCGACACCACAATGCAGCCGGGCGAACTCGGCCGGCGACTGCGGCCGATCGGTGCACCCGGCTGGGTCACGGGCTACGACAATCAGGGCTACGGCCTCATCGGCTTGGTGCTGCGCGACGTCACTGGAAAATCGTTTCCCGAATTGTATCGTGAGCGGCTGTTCGAGCCGGCGGGTATGTCGAAGGCGGTGCAGGGCAGACCTCCGGATGGGGATGCGCGCCTGGCGCGCTGCTATGTGGTGCAAGGGGCCGGCGCCGTCAAACAGTGCACCTACTGGCTGTACCGCGATGGTCTACGCGGCGC
>DATLVV010000481.1:0-5791 GCA_035577165.1 Steroidobacteraceae bacterium
TACCGAGGGCCGAAATCGATTCGCGCAGGCCGTGACGCTGCTCTCCGACACGCTGCCGCGCGCCCGTACCGGGCGATTCTGGGAAGCAGTGGCCACGTATGACTCGACGCGGCAGTGCGATCGGGCCCGATACGCCGCGGAGCTCGCAGCCGGTATGCACGCTGCCATCGGCGATGTGCGGTCCCACTACTATGCGCTGATCCAGTTGGCATTCAACTGGCGCGGCGATGACGCGGCGGCGCGGGCTGCATTCGACGTTGCTCGCGGCATCGAAGACCCCGCGTGGCCCGCGCGCCTGTTGACCTGCGGAGCATTGACCGAAGGCGCGCTGCTGATGAGCAGCGGACAGTTCGTCGAGGCCCGGCTCGCCTACCGTCGTGCGGTGCGGCTTGCATTGACGATCAGCGAACGGCTGGCGCTTTCGGCCACCGTCCACATCGTCGAATTGGACACCGCGTGCGGTGATACCGCCTCCGCCCTGCAGCTTGGCCGGCCGCTGGCCTTGAGCCTGCGCCACTCTGGGCGTCGAGAGACACGTTTCGAATTGCTGGTAATGACATTCAGTGCGCTGCTGATCGCCGGTGCCATCGACGAGGCTCGCGCCACGGGCGCAGAACTGTTCGACCTGGCGCTGCGGCTCGACACGAGCAAGCTTTACCTGGTTTTGGATGCAATGACTTTCCTAGCCTGCACGGACCGGCTCTACGACGTGGCGGCCCGGATAGCGATCTATTCCGACCTCGCGCATGAAGCTCATGGTCAGGCGCGCCGCCGGCCGACCGAAGAGCAGATGCGGTCCAGTGCTGCACGCATCCTCGAAGAAACCCTGGGACCGCAATGGCGCGTCGGCGCGGCCAAGGTGCGGGAAAAGCTCGACGAAGCGGCGGCCTGTTCGCTGGCGCTCGGACTACTCGCGTAAGTAAGTCCGAGTCGCGCACCCGGCCTACTTGGCGAGAAACTCCGTGACCAATGGGATGGTCGCCTGCGGATTTTCCTCCATGATCCAATGACCGGACTTGGGGACGATGCCGCCGGTGACATTGGAGGCGACGAAGCGCAAGTCGTCGGCCATCGCCGTGCCGAAGGATTTCTCGGCGCCGATGGCGAACACCGGCATGTTGATCTTGCCGCCCTTCGCGAGCAGCGCCTTGTTGTCGACTGCGTCCTGGGCGAAGGCGCCGAACTGTTCGAAGGCGTCGTGCATCGCGCGCGGCCGAGCATAGAGTGCGGCATAGTGCTGCCGAGTCTCCTCGTCGATCCCTTTTGGATCCGCCGAGAGTTCATTCCAGAACCGGTCGAGATAGATCCGCTCACGTCCCTGCACCAGCCGTTCAACGTCGGGACCGCGGAAATTGAAATGCCACAGTGCGGGACTCCGAATGATATTGTCCCAATCGCCGATTCCCGGCAGCGGCGCGTCGATTGCCACCCAGCGCGTTATCCGCGCCGGGTACTGTGCCGCCAGTGCGTACCCCACCATATTGCCGATGTCGTGAGTGACGAGATCGGCTTTCTGAATTTTCAGGGCATCGATCACACCGGCGATATCGACGGCCTGATTCTTTTTGGTATACCCGGTATCCGGATGGGCAGACAGCCCCATGCCGCGCAAGTCGGGCACGATCACGGTGTGATCCTTGGCCAGTACGGCGGCGAGCGGCGCCCACATGTCGCCCGTATCGCCAAAGCCATGCAACAGCACAACCGCAGGTCCCTGTCCGCCGACCCGTACATTGAGACGGGTGCCGTTGGTCTGCACCATCTGCGTGTGAAAGCTTGCGGGAAAGGGTTGGATGCGTGCCAAGGCGGGCGCCGCCAGAAAGGCCATTGCGGCAAGGGCTGCCGCCGTAAACTTGAACATTCGATCTCCTGGTTGACGCCGCGCCGGGACTCGGCGCGTGCGCCACCCACTATACCCTTGCCGCCATAGTAAGATGCAGGACATGACCAAGAGCATCAAGTCGGGAACACGAGGGTTTGCTCCAACACGCCGGCAGCTGATCTCCGGAAGTGCGCTTGCCATCGGCGGCCTGATCATTCATTCCACGGCGGGGGCACAGCCGCCGAATCAGGTCATATCGCATTCCGAGGATTCCATTCACCAAGAACCTGTGTTTGCGGCCAACAGAAAGCGCGTCTATGAAGCGCTGACGAGCGCGGCGCAATTCGACAAGGTGATCCAATTGAGCGGCGTCATGCAGACTGCCGTCATGGCCTCCATGAAGAAACCGACTGAGATCAGCCTCCACCAGGGCGGCGCGTTCGCCCTATTCGGCGGTCATATTGTCGGATTGCAGATCGAGTTGGTGCCGGATGAACTCATCGTGCAGGCTTGGCGCGTGGCCAATTGGGACCGAGGCATTTACTCGATAGCTCGATTCGATCTGGCCGCGCAGGGCGCCGGCACCAAGATCCTGTTTGACCATACGGGTTTTCCAAAAGGTCAAGGCGAGCATCTGGCCGAGGGTTGGCAGGCCAACTATTGGTCGCCGCTCCAAAAATATCTAGCCTAGAACGCCCGCGGGGCGTAGCTCTGCTTTGAGACCGGAGGATGCCAGGCTCGCTTCAATGGCTTCTGCAATGGCGCGCGACCTGGCCACGTGATGCTTTGAGGCGTCGCTCTGACCTCGCGCCGTGCACAAGTGGGCCTGCGCGCGCTCCACATCCATCTGCAGCCGCACGCGGCCGATTCCCTCTGTTGCCGACGCGGCCCGGGACAATTCCTCCTCCGCTTCGGGGTAGGCCTTCTGTGCAAGCAGGGCCTCGCCCCGCCATCGCCGCGCGATGGCTTCCTGTTCGCGCAGTCCGTTCGCGGTGGCGATCTCGAGCAGTTCGTCGCCGAACTCTCCGCAGCGACGCGCGTCGCCCGCCCTGAGGGCAATTTCCGCCAAGCCGTCGAGGCACCGCACCATGAGATAACGCTCCGCGGCGCCTCGCGTCCGTTCCAGCGTGGCCTGTAACGCCGTCGCAGCGGCCCCGATGTCCGCCTGCCGCAGCCGCGATCGCGCAACGGCAACATGTGCTTCGATCGTCCCGCGCCAGAACATGATCCCGGTCTCCCGCCCCAGCGCCATTCCCCGCTCCAATTGTTCCAGGGCCATTTCATTGAGGCCCAGGTCGAGCAGTAGATGTCCGATGAAATCATGGGCTATGAGTTGATACCGCGGCTGCTTGAGATTCTCCAGCCACAGCAACGTCGACTGCATTCCCGACCACGCCTCGCCGTAGTGGCCCGTACACGCCCGCACGTGGTCGAGCCCGAGAAGCGTCGGCCCCATGTGCCACTGCAAGTCGGCGGAACGCGCGATACCGAGCGCCGCCTCCAGGCTTGCCAATGCTCGGGGATAGTCCCCCAATCCCTTGGTGCCCACACATGCGTGACCGATCATCATCAAGTTTTCGCACTCGTAGCTCTTGTCGCCGATGCCGCGGGCGAGTTCGAGCGAGCGGGTAAAGAATCCGATGGCCGCTGTCGGTTCTGCATTCGCGTAGTGCGCCTCGCCGCGTCCGTGATAAGCCTGCACGGCGACGAGATCGTCAAATCCCGCCTGCTCGCAGATCTCGACCGCTCGGTGATGGAATCCGATCGCTTGATCGTTGAGGCCGGTGCTCCACGTTACCGTCCCAAGGTGATAGAGGGTGTCGGCGGCACGGCGCACGTCATTCATTGCGCGAGACTCCGCCAACGCCTCGGTCAGGCACCGCGTCGCCTCCTCATAGGCGTCTGCGCGGCGGTATGCCATGCCCAACCTCACCAGGGCATCGCGCGTCCTTTCGCGATCGCCGCCGGCGCGCGCCGCCTCCACGACGCGACGAATGTCCGAGACCGCACCCTGTGTCTGTCCTGCCTGCGCCCGCGCCGTGCCGCGGCGCTCATAGATGGCGAGACGTTGGCGCTCGTCGAGCGCCCGCGGATGCATTTCGAGCAGTGAAACTGCACGATCCCACCAGTGCAATGCCTCGCGCATCGCAAACAATCTCTGGGAGCGCTCCGCCGCGAGCACCAGGTATTGCAGGGCCTTCGTCCAGACATGAGCGCGCTGGTAATGTTCGGCAAGCTGGGCGTCGCGTTCGTGCGTCCCGTCTTCGACCCGGCGTTCCAGTGCTTTCGCGACCGATCGATGCAGTAGCTGGCGTCGCGCACCCCCAATGTCGAGGTACACCACTTCGCGAACCTTGTCGTGGCTGAAGTCATACACGCCGCCATCGGGCTCCTCCCGCAACAAGTGGCGCTTGACCAGCGCCTCCACGGCGTCGAGCAGTTGTTCCTCGGACTTGCCGGTGACCTCGAGAAGCGTGTCGAAGTCGAAGCGGCGGCCGAGGACCGCGGCGGTTTCGAGCGTCGGACGCAGCTTTTTAGGTACATGCGCAAGACGCACGCGAACTGCTGCGCGCAACGCGTCGGGAAGAAATCCCGTCCCACCACTGGAACGCGGGTCCAGACGCGTTTCCCCCTCGCTCAGCGACTGCAGAATGGAAATCAGAAAAAACGGGTTGCCTTCGGTTTCATCGTGCAAACGGGCGGCCAGGCCGGACGCACCGGTATCCGACTGTGCGAGCGCCGCAACCAGGGCCGAGGTGTCGCCGGGCGCCAGCCGGGCCAGCGATAGGCGGCGGGCGCCGGTCTCGCGGCGCAAGCTCTCGACCAGCCGCGCGAATCGTTCGTCGTTGTCGATTTCTTCACCGCGGTACGCATAGATCACGAGCATCGGGCACGCGGCGGCTTGACGCGAGAGGAAATGCAGGACCTGTGCGCTCGCCTCGTCCGCCCACTGGATATCATCGACCATGAGAATGAATGGCCGGCCGCCCCTGGAGGCCTCCAGAAGTTGCGCAACGGCATGCGGCAGCCGCGCCTGGCGCACCTCGGGAAAGTCGTTCGACAGTTGTGGCAGCCCCGGAACGCGCTCTGCGACCTCAGGAACCAAGGCAGCGAGTTCCGCGAGAGATACGAGCGCCATGGCTTGCAGCGCGGCCGACGGCACGCAATCGAGAGCGCGGGAGACCAAATCGATGACCGGCTGATACGGCATGCCGCGTTCGATCTCGTAGCAATTGGTCGTGATCGTCGGGAGGTCCCGCGCCTCCGCAAAGCGGGCAACTTCGCGCATCAATCGGCTTTTGCCGATGCCGGGCTCCCCTTCAATCAAGACCGTGTACCCCGTCCCGGCGGTAAGGCGCGCTACGAGGTCGGTCAGCAAGACAAATTCATACCGTCGGCCCACAAATGGCGTGACATCGCGAGCGGCCGTCAATGTACTCGATGTGTCGCCGGCGGGGGCTCCGTCGGGCGGCGCGTCTCGATCAAGCGGCGCGGCATCGACGCGCAAGCCGCCCCCGCGGCGCACCGCGCGGGCTGCGTCGAGAAAATCGCGCCGCTCATCGTCAGGGATGGCAAGCGTTTCGGCGAGCCGTTCGGCAAGTCGCCGCGACGGACGGCGCTCGTCGGCCTCGATCTTGCGGATCGAAAAGCCCGAGCAACTGACTCGTTTTGCGAGCGCTTCCTGGGTAAGGTCCAGCGCCCTCCGGCGGCGCCTCAACCAATAGCCGAACGAATGGGTTCGATCCGGCAACATCCGCCCCCCCTACTCGAGTCCTGGCTGATTTAGCGGCCTTGTACCGCTTTTTGTCCCGCTTTGCGGGACCCCATGCGACCGCCAATGAAGTCGAATGGCGGCAGGTCAATCGACGACATCGCCGTTTAGACCGCGAACCGAGCTTAACCGAATCAGTAGGAGACGACTATGAACCCCACCATCCATGCCAAAGGCTTTCGCCGATTGAGCGCAGC
>DATLVV010000482.1:0-4300 GCA_035577165.1 Steroidobacteraceae bacterium
AGCCGCCTTCGATCACGGTGCGCGCGCCGCCGGCGATGATTTCCCCGCCTTGCAGCAGACGTTTGACGTCGGGGTGGTTCTTGTATTGCTGGAAAGCCTCGAAGGGTTTCAACCGTGGATCCTCATAATCCAGGCCGACCACGAAACCGACATACACTCGATCGTTGTCGAGGTGGTACAGAAAGCTCCCGCCGTAGGTGCGGTTGTCGAGCGGCCATCCGAGGGTGTGTTGAATGAGGCCGGGCTGAACGCGGCCCGGCGGAAGTTGCCACAGCTCTTTGAATCCCAATCCATAAGTCTGCGGCGATTTGCCGGCGTCGAGCTTGAAGCGTTTGATCAATTGCTTCGAGACGCTGCCGCGGCACCCCTCGCAAAACAGGGTGATCTTGGCGTGGATTTCGGGGCCGAGCGCAAAGTTGGGTCCGGGTTCACCATTCTTTTCGATCCCCATGTCGCCGATGCGCACTCCTTTGACGGCGCCGGCGTCGTCGAACAAGGCCTCGGCTGCCGCAAAACCGGCAAACACGTCCACGCCGAGCTTCTCCGCTTCCTGCCCGAGGATGGGCACCAACTGGCCGAGAGAGATGATGAAATTGCCGTGATTGGCCATTTGCGGCGGGGTCGGCAGGCGGAAGCGCTTGCGGCGGGTCATGAACAGGAATTCATCGCGCGCGGCGGGTACGCAGATCGCCGGAGCCTGTTTGCGCCACTCGGGGAGCAATTCGGTGAGGGGCCCGGGCTCCATGACGGCACCCGACAAGCTATGGGCGCCCAAGCCGGCGGCCTTTTCCAGCACGCAGACGCTTAAGTTGGGGTTGAGCTGCTTCAGGCGTATGGCGCTGGCAAGGCCGGCGGGGCCGGCTCCCACGATCGCAACCTCGTACTTCATGACATCGCGGGCGGCTTCACTCATCTAAACGACACCTAAGGCTTTGGGGGCGCACTAAAAACGGGCGATAGTAGATCACAATCCAGGGAAACCGGGGAGGCGTCCACCTAGTGGACAAGCGTTGAGGGAATTTTGGAGGCGACGTCGCTTTATAGAGTGGGGACACCCATGTTGACAGGCCACGGACGCCGGCTTCCAGGATGGCCAAGGGATTTGGGCATGGCTGGGGCAAGGATGCCCACCCCATTGAGCCGGCCACGGTGGCCGGCTTCACTCCTGCCGCCAACTCGCCTTGCGCTTGGCGAAAAAAGCGCTGAATCCTTCCTGGGCCTCCGCCTGCACGCGCAAGCCCGCCAGCCGTGCGGCAGCGTCCTTGGATGCAGCGGCGCGATTCTGAGCAGCGCCCTGGGCGACGTCGCGGATCAAACTCTTGGCCTCGGCCTGGGCCTTAGGTGCGCCCTTCAGCAGCGCCTCGGTGATGCGGGCGCAGGCCATGTCGAGCTGATCGGCGGGCACCACTTCATGCACCAACCCCAGTTCCTGCAGCGCCGCCGCGCTCAGCGTCTCGGCCGTCAAAAAGTAGCGCCGCGCGGCGCTCTCGCCGATCTTGCCGAGGACGAACGGGGAAATGACCGCAGGGATGATCCCGAGCCGCACCTCGGTAAAAGCGAACTTTGCGGCGTCCATGGCCACCACGATGTCGCAGGCGCCGATCAGTCCGAGTGCACCGCCGTAGCCGTCCCCATTGACCCGCGCCAGCGTCGGCTTCGGTATCGCATCGAGAAGCGCCAACATTGCCGCCAGTTGCTCGGCGTCCTTGAGATTGTCCGCCTGCCCGGCCTTGGCCTGAGCTTGCATTTCGCCGAGATCGGCCCCGGCGCAGAAGACCCCGCCGGCGCCCGTGAGCTGCACGACGCGCACCGCGGGATCGTCTGCGCAGCGGCGCAATTCCGCACCCAGCGCGGCGATGGTCGCGCGATCCAACGCGTTGCGTTTCTCCGGCCGGTTGATGGTGAGGTGCGCAACGCCCAACCGCAGGTCGGCTAGAACGGCGGCCGGAACTTGGGCGCTCACCGGCTCACACTAGTTCGATGGCGATTGCCGTCGCCTCGCCGCCGCCGATGCACAGGCTGGCGATGCCGCGCTTCTTGCCGCGCGCGCGCAAGGCATACAACAAGGTGGTCATGATGCGCGCGCCGGTGGCGCCGATGGGATGACCCAGGGCGACGGCCCCGCCGTTGACATTGACGTTGCGGGGATCCAGCCCCAGATCCTTGGTTGCCGCCATGGTCACGGCCGCAAAGGCTTCGTTGATTTCGTAGAGATCGACATCCGTGGCCTGCCAATTCAATTGCGCAAGCAGCTTTCGCATCGCGCCCACCGGCGCCAAGGTGAACCATTCAGGTTCGCGAGCGAAACTGGTGTAACCCAGGATGCGCGCCAGCGGCTTGCGGCCCTGTGCCGCCGCGACCGATTCGCGCGCCAATACCAGCGCCGCCGCGCCGTCGGAAATTCCGGAAGAACTTGCGGCCGTGACGGTGCCGTCCTTTTTGAACGCCGGCTTGAGAGTCGGAATCTTGGCAATATCGAGAGTGAACGGCGTTTCGTCCTTGTCGACGAGCACCTCGCCCTTGCGGGATTTGGCGCTCACCGGGGCAATTTCGGCGGAGAAGGCACCGCTGTTGATCGCGGCCAGCGCGCGGCGCACCGACTCGGCGGCAAATTCGTCCTGATCCTTGCGGCTGAACTGATATTGCTCCGACGTGGCCTCGGCGAAGCACCCCATGAGCTGACCGTCCCAGGGACTTTGCAATCCGTCGTAGAACATATGGTCCAGCACTTCCTGGTTCCCCATGCGGTAGCCGGCACGGGCCTTGGGCAGGAGGTAGGGGGCATTGGTCATGGACTCGATCCCGCCCGCGACCACCCAATGTGCGCTCCCGGCGAGCAGTTGATCGCAGCCCAACATCACCGCGCGCATCGCGGAACCGCACATCTTGTTGACCGTGGTGGCCGGGACGCTGGCGGGGATCCCGCCGCCGAGGGCTGCCTGTCGCGCCGGCGCCTGGCCGACTCCTGCGGACAGAACGCAGCCTAGGATCACCTCGTCGATTTGCGCGGCGGGGACGCCGCAATCGGCGAGCGCCGCCTTGATCGCCACCGACCCGAGCTGCGGGGCAGTGACGCCGGCGAAGACACCTTGAAAGGCGCCGACCGGCGTGCGGCGGGCAGCCAAAATGACGACTGGGTCAGACATGAGACATTCCATGGGTTGCAGGGGGACGGCCCATTATAACCTAGGGCGCCAGCGGCTCGCCGAGGGCGCGCGCGAGCATCTCGCGGCTGCGGTGCCGGGAGTCGCGCGCATCGATAACCTCAAGTATTTCAACGCGAATCGGCGCACGGTGGATCCAAAATCCGCCCGGCGGCAGAACCACCCGAGTGCCGTGAATGGCCATCGCGACCACCGGCATGGCGGAGCGCGTCGCTGTCACAAAGGCGCCGCCATGGAACTTGCCTACCTGGGCCACCTCCGTGAAGGTGCCCTCGGGGAAGAAAACCAGCGACTGGCCGGTGGCCGCCAGCTTCAAGACGCGGCGCGTATCGACCCCGCTCTTGTGCCGGTCGAAGCGTTCGACGAATTGCGAGCCCAAGCGCCGGAGCAGCAGGCCGGCGAGGGGCACTCGTACCATTTCCTTCTTGATCACGAAGGCAAAGTCGGGCGGCAGCGCGGCGGCCGCGACCAAGCCGTCGATGTAGCTCGCATGATTGGCCACCACCACGCAGGGAACCTGGGGCAGCCGCTGCAGCCCTTCAACGACGAACGGGATGCCGGCCAGGCGCAGGAAGGCGCGCGAAATCGCCCCGGCCACCAGACGGCGCTTGCGCAGGCTCGGAATGAACAGATTCACGGCTAGTACGGTCAAACCCAGCGACGTGAAGACCACGAGGCAGTAGGCGAGGTACAGCGCCTGTGCAGCCGTCCGCGGGCTCGCCCGCTTGAGTTCTGTGATCTGGTTCTCCTTATGTTAATACTTAACTGTACTGTGATTCTGGTCACGCCGACCCGCAGGGACCCCTCGCATACTGCTTCCTGCGCGCTTATACCGCACCATTTCGTGCGAATACACCCGCGGAAAACTATGGCGACGGCTTTGAAACGGACGGTTTATACACGCACCACCGGCGCAGCGGTACCCGCAGCGCGCGAGGCCGCGGACCCCGCCTTGCAACGATTTCTCGATGCAGTGTGGCTCGAGCGCGGCCTGTCCGCGAACACTCTGGCGGCCTACCGGGCTGATTTGACCGCACTTGGGCGCTGGTTGGAAGAGCGCGACAGCGCGTTGCTCAAGGCCACGCGCATCGAAATTCTGGGTTTCATCGCAGCGCGGGTCGAGGGCGGATCGAGGC
>DATLVV010000483.1:0-3310 GCA_035577165.1 Steroidobacteraceae bacterium
GTGACTTTGACGGTGCCGAAGTCCAGATCACCGTTGATGGTGATGACGTTGACATAGGGCCTCTCGTAGAACACGCCGATCGTACCCGGACCGTCGGCGCAATAACGCTGAAAATCGCCATAGTCGAGAATGTAGATGACCGTCGGCACATCCGGCAAGCCGTCCTTGGTGCGCAGAATCTCGCCGACGGTTTTCTCGAAGGCCTGCAGCTGACGCGCGATGTCGCGCGTCTTGGAATCGCGCATGGTGCTGTAGAGGTGGAAGTGGCCCACCGTCATCTGCCGCCAGTCGGAGCGTGCGGCCAGAACGGCGGTCGATGCCAGCAGGCCACAGGCCAGGGTCAACGTTTTTCTTAGTTGCATACGATCCCTCGTAATGTCTCCGCGCGCCGCTACAGGGTGTTCGGGACTCCATTTTTTATTTGCGCCCAATCGAGATCGCGGTGAACGCGGTTGTGCTCGTCGAGGTGCAGCTTGCCGGTCACACCGGAAATTTGACTGGTTTGGGCCGTGGTCTTGGCACGCAGCGTCGGCACCAGGCGATAGGCGTCGAAGCCGAAGGCATAGAGACGGTCGCGGCGCGCGGTGCGGGCCGGCCACGCCGCGCGCACGCCGTCGCGAATCTGCGCGGTGACCGGATCGCCGGCGACCATCCAAGGCATGTCGGGAAACAGCATCCCTTCGACATCGCTGTTCGCGGTCGAGTCCGGATCGAAACTGTCGGAGGTGGAATATACCGGCACGTCCCCGGCATAGTGGAATTTGAGCTGCGGCAGAATCTGGCGCGCGACGCCGGCGCTGCCGGCGGCCACGAAGACGAAGGCCGCATCCGTGCGGTGCGTGGGCGGCTCGCCTTTGACCACGTGCACCTGCAGCACCTGCTTGATGACGTCGGCGTAGTCGGACTGCGCGGTCTCGTAGCGCTGGCTGTCGAGCACGGAACCACCGAGATGCGAGAGTTCATCGGCGAAGGCCGCGGCGACGCGATTGCCCCATTCGTTGGCAGGCACGATGACGACCCCGTTCAGCCTGCCGTCGGCGGCAACGCGCCGGGCGACGTTGCGCGCCTCATCCTCCGGCGACAGCGCGAATTGATAGAAATTGCCGGGCGTGACCACCGAGTCGCCCAGAAAATTCAAGGCCAGCACCGGGACGCGGCCGTTGCTCAAGGGCACCACGGCGGAGACGTCTTCCTTGGTCAGCGGTCCGACGACGAAGCCGGCGCCGTCCAGGATGGCTTGGTTGTAAGCGCCGGACACCGTCGCGCTAGTGACGTCGTAAATGCGCAGACGCGGCCGCTTGGCCGGATCTTGCTCGAGATAGGCGGCAATGAAGCCGTCGCGCACTGCGGCGCCGACAGGCTCGGCGCGGCCGGACAACGGCAACAGCAAGGCGATCTGGTCGGGGAATTCGGTCGCGGCCGCGATCTGCGTGGTGGCCGACGCCAGTACGCTGTCGTTGGCAGGATGCTGGGGGTAGAGACGCTTCCAGTTGTTCAAGGCTGTCGTTGCGCGCATCGGATCGCGAGCGAGACTGACGGCGACCGGTCCCAGTTCCAGCCAGCCGAGGACGATGGGATCGGTCTTCACGGGGGCCTTCAGCGATTGTCCGTGTTCCGCGGCGCTGCGAATCCTTTCGTAGAGTTCGGTGCGATTCGCGCGCAGCGCGGCGGGATCGGTGAGCCAGCGCTCGCGTTCGACCAGGGCGCGGGTGCCCTCGACCGGGTGCGCGGTGAGAAAGGCGCTGCGGCCGCGAATCCACCAATAGTTCTGCGCCTGATCCGCCGACGTGGGCACGGGGATCTGGTCCAGCTCGTGAATGGCGCGCGCGCCGTCGTTTTCCGCGTAGGCGATTTCCGCGGCGACCAGCGCCCGCGGGGTGGCAAGCTTGGTGCGCGCGTCCGCCGACACGGCGGCGAAGGCTTGCTTGGCGGCGCCGATATTGCCCGCCGCCAGCCACTGTTCGGTGCTCAGCAGCTGGTAGTTGTCGTGCGCGGCAGGCTCGAGCGTCGCCAGTTCCGCGTAGGCCTGCGCGGCCTCCGCATGCTTGCCGGTCTGCGCCAGATGCTGCGCGTGCTCCTGCTTGTCCTCCGCAGTCTGTTCCGGCTTCAGCAAGCTGCAGGCAGACAGGATCAGCGCAGCCGCGAGCGCCGCAGACAGCGGCAGCCGTGGACGTCGAGCGATCGCTGCCATAACCTGCACTCCCCGGAAACCCACCATACGGACACCGATTATAGTGACAATTAATGCGGCGGGTCGGCTGTACGTGGTCGCCACTCCGATCGGCAATCTGGGCGACTTAAGTCCCCGGGCCCGCGAAATATTGCAGACCTGTTCCTTGATTGCGGCCGAAGATACGCGTCACACCGGAATTCTCCTCAAGCATTTCGGAATTCAGACGCCGCAGCTGTCGCTGCACGATCACAATGAGCAGCGCCGTGCCGGCGAGATCATCCAGCGGCTGCGCGACGGCGCGTCGGTGGCGCTGGTGAGCGATGCCGGCACGCCCGCAATCAGCGATCCCGGCTTCGAACTGGCGCGCGCGGTGGCGGCGGCGGGCTTCGAGATCATTGCCGTGCCGGGACCGTGCGCGGCGATCGCGGCGCTGTCGATCGCCGGACTGCCGACGGACCGGTTCTGTTTCGAAGGGTTTTTGCCGGCGCGCGGCGCCGCCCGACGCAAGCGATTGCAGTCGCTGAGCCTGGAAGCGCGCACCCTGGTGCTGTACGAAGCACCGCACCGCGTGCGCGACATGCTGGAGGATTGCGCGGCGGTTTTCGGCGCAGAGCGCCGCGCCGTTGTTACGCGCGAAATCACCAAACTGTACGAGGCGACCTACCGCGGCAGCTTGCGCGAGCTGCTTGCCCGCGCCGATACCGACGCCGATTTCGGGCGCGGGGAAATCGTCCTGCTGGTGGCGGGCGCGGCGCCGGCGACGGTCGAAGAGGGCGGCGCCGACGGTCATGGCGGCGCGCTCGATCGTGTGCTGAAGCCGTTGCTCAAGGAATTGCCGCTCAAGCAGGCGGCGCGCCTGGCGGCGCAAATCACCGGGATCCGCGACAACGAAGCATACAAGCGCGCGCTGCAGCTCAAACAGTAGTATGGTGCGCGCCAAGAGTCGGCCAGACAGTCGCTGTGTGCGTAAGTGCATGGAGGAAAGTCCGGGCTCCGGAGGGCACGGTGCCAGGTAACGCCTGGGGGGCGTGAGCCCACGGAAAGTGCAACAGAAAGATACCGCCTAAGCGCCGCGCAAGCGGCGCCGGTAAGGGTGAAATGGTGCGGTAAGAGCGCACCGCGCAGGTGGCAACATCG
>DATLVV010000484.1:0-5053 GCA_035577165.1 Steroidobacteraceae bacterium
CACGCCCGATCAGACCAGTTATTTGTTCGGCCTCTCCTTCGGTGATGCCGACCCGGTGCATCTGCTCGCCGAAGGAGAGGCCGAACAAATAACTGGTCTGATCGGGCGTGGCCGCAGCCGGCGTGCTCGGCGCCGCGGGCGTAGCCGGTGACGGGGCGGGAGTTTGCGCGCCGGCCAGCGGTGCGGCGGCCAACAGCAGCCACACGTTGAATAGTTGTTTCATGGCGCAAACCTTACGCCAATCAGGGTCGCGAATGCCAGCGTGGCCCCTCTCCTAGAGTCCGAGGGCACCGCGGCGAATCACCGCCACCGTCAATCGCGAGATGCACACCAATTTCCCGGCTTCGTTGGTGATTTCGATGCTCCAGACATGCGCGCGACCGCCCAGGTGCACCGGGCGCGCGGTGCCGGTGACGAACCCTGAGCGCGCCGGCCGCACGTGATTGGCGTTGATCTCCTGGCCGACGCACTGATATTGCTGTGTGTCGATGCACATCGTCGCGCCGGTGCTGCCCAAGGATTCGGCCAGCGCCACCGAAGCGCCGCCGTGAAGCAACCCATAGGGCTGCCGGGTGCGCCCGTCGACGGGCATGATGCCGCGAACGAAGTCATCGCCGATCTGCGTGAACTCAACCCCGATGTGCTCGAGAATCGTGCCGGAGCGGCCGGCGTTCAATTCTTCCAGCGTCAGCGGGCTTCGCCATATCATCATTGGGGATCCTTGAGCTTGGCGGCCACGCGGGCGTAGGCCTCACGGAACGGAATGCCTTCGTCGCTCACCAAGGCGTTGGCCGCTGCCGCCGCGTGTATCCCAGGGTCGAGATGAATGTTCTCCGGCCTGAAGCTCACTCCGTCAAGAGCGCCCGGCAGTATCGCGAGCGTCTGCAGGCAGGAATCGATGCCGCGGAACAGGGGTGGCTTGATCAGCTGCAAATCCCGGTGGTAACCCGAGGTCAGCTTTTGCGTGATACCCAGCACCTCGTTGAGCGCCGCCTGCGCAACGGCGCTGCGCCCGCGCATCAGCTCGAACACATCGGGATTGCGCTTTTGCGGCATGATGGAAGAGCCGGTGGTGAAGGCGTCCGGTAAATTCACGAAGGCGAATTCCTGTGTGTAGAAGAGCAGCAGGTCCGCCGCCAGACGTCCCAGGTCCTGCGTCAACAAGGTGATTTCCAACAGCAGCTGCGCCTCGGCCTTGCCGCGCGACAGCTGCACCGCCGTCACCGGTTCGTGGGTGACGGCGAATCCAAGACGCTGCCGGGTCTCCTCGCGGCTGATCGCAAGATTCGGGGTGCCGTAGCCGGCCGCCGATCCCAACGGGTTCTTGCCGATGCGTCTTTGCGTGAGATCGAGTCCTTCGGCATCGTCGCGGATTTCCGCCGCATAGCCCTGCGCCCAGAGCGCAACACTGCTCGGCATGGCCTGTTGCATATGGGTATAGCCGGGCAGCGCCACCGCCGCATGCCGGGTACCCAAGGCATCGAGCGCGTCGGCGACGGCCGTGGCGCCGCGCCGTAACTCTTGTACGGCATCGCGCAAGTACAAGCGCAAGGCCGCGAGCACTTGATCGTTGCGCGAACGGCCGGCATGCACGCGTCCGCCCACGGCACCGATGCGCGCGGTGAGCAGATTCTCGATGGCTGTCTGGCAGTCCTCTTGTTCGAGGGTAATGCGCCACTCGCCGCGAGCATGCTCCTCTCCGATCGCCGTCAACGCTGCGCGGATGGCGCCAAGATCCTGCGCCGACAGCAGCCCCTGGACCTCGAGCATCTCCACATGCGCGATCGAGGCTTGGATGTCGTAGCGCACCAGCCGCGCGTCCATGGCGTAATCGTCCCCGGCGGTGTAGGCGAGGACGCGCGCGTCGAGCGGAGCTCCCTTGTCCCAGAGCCGCGTCACCCCGCTGCGCCCAATTGTTCGGCCGGACTCAAGGCCGTGAGGTCCGCCACCACCAGCGTGCCGGTTCCCTCGTTGGTGAATATCTCCGCGAGCAGACTGTCCGCCGAGCGGTAGCTGATGACGTGCACCCGGCGCACGCCGCCGCGGATGGCATTCTCGATCGCGGCGGCCTTCGGCAACATGCCGTCCTTGAGCGAACCCTGATCGCGCAGCCGCTTCAAGCCCTTGATGTCCGTATAGGACACCACCGAACTAGGGTCGTCGACGCGTTCGAGAATTCCCTGCGCGCCGGTGCAGAGCACCAGCTTCTCCGCCGACAGGGCGCCGCCGATGGCTGCGGCCACGGTATCGGCGTTGATGTTGAGCAGCACGCCGTTCGAGTCCGCGGACAGGGGGCTGACCACCGGCATCAAACCATCCTCGAGCAGCTTCTCGATCACCGCCGCATTGACCGAATCGATATTGCCGACGAATCCGTAATCCACCATGTCACTCGATCCTTCCGCGACCCGCACCGGCGGGCGCTTGTGCGCGCGGATCAATCCGGCATCGACGCCGCTCAAGCCGATGGCCTCGATGTCGAGTTCGCGGCAGATCGCGAGAATGCGCGTGTTGATCAAGCCGTTCAACACCATGGCGGTGACGTCGATGGACTCTTTATCGGTGACGCGGCGGCCGTTGACCATGCGGGTTTCAAGTCCCAACGTGGCCTGCACGCTGTCCAACTGCGGACCGCCGCCGTGCACCAGCACGGTCTTGATGCCGACCTGATGCAGGATGGCCACTTGTTCGATCAAGGCGCGCGTCGACACTTCGTCGCTGAATACGGCGCCGCCCGCCTTGATGACGAAAACCTTGTTCTTGTACATGCGGATGTAGGGCGCCGCGCTTTTCAGCGCGCGTACGGCGACGGAAGGGTCGGGTCGGCTCATGATCATCGAAATACTCCCTTGGGCTCTTCAGGCCAGCATGCGGTGCAGAACGGCCATCTGTACCGTCAGACGATTGAAGGCCTCGCGCTTGACCACCGCCCGCGGACCGTCCAGCACTTCATCGGCGACCGCGACGTTGCGGCGCACGGGTAGACAATGCATCAGCTTGGCGTCGGGCAGCGCGCCCTTGAACCACGGCTCGCGCACGCACCAATCGGACAGATCGGCGCGCAGTCGCGAGTCCGCTTCGGTGTCGCCGTAATACATGGTGGTGCCCCACTCCTTCGCGTACAGCACACTGGCGCCGGCGAGGGCCGCGGCACGATCCGTGGTTTCAGTGAGCGAGCCGCCGGCTGCGGCCGCCGCCAGGCGCGCGTCATCCATGATTTGCGGCGGCAACGCGAATCCGTCGGGGCGCAACACCACGACTTCCATGCCGCGCATGGCCGCCATGTGCACCGTGGCTGCGGGCACCGCCAAGGGCAATGCCTTGGGGTGGTATACCCAGCTCAACACGAATTTGGCGCGCCTCGCGATGCCGAGTTCGTCCAGGGTGCGCCAGTCGGCGAGTGCCTGGCAGGGATGGTTCACGGCCGATTCCAGATTGATCAACGGTTTGTTGCACAGCTCGTCGATCATCCCGAACAAGCTCTCGCCGAGGTCCGCCGCGAGGTTCCGGCCTTCGGCGAAGGCACGCACCCCGAGCGCGTCGCAGTACGAGGCCAGCACCGGAATGCCCTCGCGAATGTGTTCGGCCGCGGCGCCTTTCATGATGGCATTGAGCCGGGTTTCCAGCTGCCAGGTTCCCTGTCCGGGGGTGATCACGAAGGAGGCGCCGCCGAGCCGCGCCATTCCGGCCTGGAAGGACGCCAGAGTACGCAGCGATGGATTGAAGAACACCAGCCCCAGGATCTTGCCGGCGAGCGCCCGCGGCTCCGGCCGATCCTGCAGAGCCTGCGCCAGCGCCAAGAGATCGAGAACCTCATCGCGGCTGAAATCGGCCAGACTGAGAAAGCGTTTCACGCGGAGATCTTCGCCAATGCGTCGCTCAGGCGATCCACGTGACCTTCGTTCAAGATATAGGCCGGCAGCAGGCGCAGGATGAACGGGTCGGCGCTGGTACCGGTGAGAATGTTCGCGGCGAGCAGCGCTGCCTGAACCTCCTTGGCGGGACGCGAGGTCTTCAGGCCCAGCAAAAATCCCGCACCCTGGACTGCGGTGACCGGTCCGATGATGCAGCTCGAACGAATGTAAGAAGAGACCTGGCGCACGTTCGCCAGCAGGGATTCGGATTCGATGGTGTCGATCACGGCCTCGGCCACCGCGCATGCCATCGGACCGCCGCCGAATGTCGTGCCCATATCGTCCTGCTTGAGTTGCCCGGCAATGCGCCGCGACAGCAGCAACGCCGACACGGGGAAGCCATTCCCCAGGGCCTTGGCGGCGGTGATCATGTCCGGAGTCACGCCGTAAAGATTGGCGGCGAAGGGCGCTCCGGTGCGCCCCGTCCCGCATTGCACCTCGTCGAAAATCAGCAGAGCGCCCACCTGGTCGCAGCGGCGGCGCAATTCCTGCAACATGAGCTTGCCCACTTCGTAGGCGCCGCCCACACCTTGCACCGGCTCGACGATGACCGCGGCCGTGTCCCGGTCGACGCAGCGCTCGACTGCGGCTCGGTTGTCGCGCGGTATGAAACTCACGCCGAAGGGCGTGCGCGGAAAGCCATACCACTTCTCCAGCGCGCCCCAGGTCACCGCGCCCGCGGCGGCCGTTCTGCCGTGAAATCCCTGTTCGAGCGCCGCCACCTGGCTGCGTCCGGTGAGTTTGAAGGCAAGTTTCAATGCGTTCTCGTTCGCCTCGGCGCCGCTGTTGATCCAAAACACGGTATCGAGCCCAAGGCCCGCGAACTTGGCCAATCGCGCGGCCGCCCGCTCGCGCACCGCCATGGGCAGGGCATTGGTCTGAAAAGTCATTTGCCGAGCCTGCCGTTCGAGCGCGGCCAACCAGCGCGGGTGGCCGTAGCCCAGGCCCGCGACCGCGTGCCCGCCGTAGAAATCCAGGATCTTGCGGCCGTCGCGCGCATGCAGCCAAACGCCGTCGCCATGCGCCACTTCGATGGGATATTGCGCAAAGACCTGTGCCAGATGGCCGGTCAAAGCCTGTGTTACGTTGGTCAGAGGTGTGGCCATGAGTTGTCTACCGAAGTTCAAGTCCAGCCGGGG
>DATLVV010000485.1:0-8924 GCA_035577165.1 Steroidobacteraceae bacterium
GACAGATTCTTGTAGGCTCGATCCTGCCAGTCCGCCGTATAGGTCGGGAAGCCTGCGCTCTGTTGCCCGGATAGCGCCGCCTCCGCGCTCGTGCCGCCCGCCGCGTAAGTCGCATCGACGGCAAATTCGCCGGTGCCGTAGCGGCCGTAGCCCAGCATCACATCCGCGCCCGACGTTGGGTTGCTGCGCGTGAGCAGATTGACCACACCACCGATGGCGTCGGTGCCGTAAATTGCCGAACGCGGCCCTTTGACGACCTCGATGCGGTCGAACAATTCCGGCGCAAGGTTCATGAGCGGCGCCAGGGTCTGCGTGCCGGAATTGATGCGCACGCCGTCGATCATCACGATCGACTGGTCGCTGTTGGCGCCACGGATGAAAATCGAGAGCGGCTGGCCGGGCCCGCCGGTGCGGCCGATGTCGATGCCGGCGTGAAAGCGCAGCAAGTCGCCGACGTCGACCGCGAGGGAGTCCTGCAGCGCCGCCCGGTCGATCACCACGACCGGTTCCAGGGCTTTGTCCGCGGCCTGCCGCACGCGGGTCGCGGTGACGATGATTTCGCTCAAGGAAGCGCCGGCGTCATCGGCGGCTTGGCTCCGCACGGCGCCGAGCAATAGGGCCAGGCAGCTTGCAGCGGCTGCGGTTCGGACGGTAATGATCATTGGCTACTCTCCATGCCATGCACGCCCGCATGTCATGTTCAGGTCAAAATAGCCGCGGACAAAGTGGTGGGTGATCGCCGATGCGGGAAAAGCACAGGCTCCGCCCGGCGCCCTTCGCACCGCGGTTCGTCGCCAGGCCGGTCTCCGGGCTTACGAGCTGCCATGGGGTATGGCGGCACCGTCACCTTCCCAAGCCCTGCAGGCTCAGTGGTTGACCGCTTTTGAAGCGGCTGACAGTGTTACGGCTCGATCACCGTTGCGGGGGCAGCGTGAGAATGGCGCACCGGGCGCGTACTCACTTCCCGTTTAATTGGATGTAGTGCAATCCAACACCTGACGCCGCGCATGGTGCAAGCCTGCCCCTACTCTGTCAAGAGCGGGGCATCGTCCGCACCCGCGGCTCGATCAACGCGTGAGTTGCCGGGCGTGATGGCGCAGGTGGTCCGCCATGAAGGTTTGAATGAAGTAATAACCGTGATCGTAGCCCGGCTGCATACGCAGATTGAGCGCCTGCCCCGATTTGGCGGCGGCGGCCGAGAACTTCTCCGGCAGCAGCTGTTCGGCCAGAAATTGATCGCTGCCGCCTTGATCGATCAAGATCGGGCCGGGGTATGCACGGCGCGCGACCAGCTCGCTGGCGTCGTATTCGCGCCAGCTCTGAGCATCCGCCCCAAGATAGTTGCCCAAGGCCTTCTTGCCCCAGGGACATTGCATCGGCGCCGCGATCGGCGCGAAGGCCGAGACCGATTTGTACGTTTGCGGATTCCGCAGCGCGCATATCAGGGCGCCGTGCCCGCCCATGGAATGACCGAAGATTCCGGTCGCGTCGGCGCGGGCGGGAAGACCGGCCGTGACGAGCTCGGGCAGTTCCTTCGTGACATAACTGTACATTCGATAGTACTGCGACCAGGGAGCCACCGTGGCGTCGACGTAAAATCCGGCTGAATAGCCGAAATCCCAGCTATCTGCGTCGCCCGGCAGACGCGGCTCGCGCGGGCTCGTGTCCGGCGCGATCAGCATCAATCCGAGCTCCGCCGCCGTCTGTTGCGCATGCGCCTTGATGGGAAAAGTCTCCTCCGTGCAGGTCAGGCCCGACAGGTAGTACAGCACCGGAACCTTTCCGGTGCGCGCCTGGGGCGGCAGGTAGGCGGAAAACTTCATCGGCCCGCGCACCTCGCGCGAGTCATGCTTGTAGAAGCGTTGCACGCCGCCGAAACAGCCATGCTCGGAAATCAGCGTCAGGGCGCTCATGGATACACCACCACGCTGCGAATCGATTCGCCGGAATGCATCAGGTCGAAGGCTTTGTTGATATCGGCGAGCGGCATCTTGTGGGTGATGAGGTCGTCGATGTTGATCTTGCCGTCCATGTACCAATCGACGATCTTCGGCACATCCGTGCGTCCGCGGGCGCCGCCGAAAGCGGTTCCCTTCCAGACCCGTCCGGTGACCAGCTGGAAGGGCCGGGTTGCGATTTCCTTGCCGGCACCGGCGACGCCGATGATCACCGACACGCCCCAGCCGCGATGGCAGCACTCGAGCGCCTGGCGCATGAGATCGACATTGCCGATGCACTCGAAGCTGTAGTCCGCGCCGCCGTCGGTGAGCGCCACCAAGTGCGCGACCAGATCGCCTCCAACTTCCTTCGGATTCACGAAATGGGTCATGCCGAATTTCTCGGCCAGCGCTTTGCGGCCCGGGTTCAAGTCCACGCCGATGATCTTGTTCGCGCCCACCATGCGCGCGCCCTGGACGACATTGAGGCCGATGCCGCCCAATCCGAACACCACCACGTTGGCGCCCGCCTCCACATTGGCGGTGTTGATCACCGCGCCGATCCCCGTGGTCACGCCGCAACCGATGTAGCACACCTTGTCGAAGGGGGCGTCCTCGCGGATTTTCGCGACGGCGATCTCGGGCAGAACCGTATAGTTCGAGAACGTGGAACATCCCATGTAGTGGTGCACCATGTCCTTGCCGATGGAAAAGCGGCTGGTGCCGTCGGGCATCACGCCCTTGCCCTGGGTGGCGCGGATGGCCGTGCACAGATTGGTCTTTTGCGAGGTGCACGACTTGCACTGCCGGCACTCGGGCGTATACAGCGGAATGACATGGTCGCCCTTGCGCAGGGTCGTGACCCCAGGCCCCACGTCGACCACGATCCCCGCGCCCTCATGGCCCAGTATGGCCGGAAACAACCCCTCTGGATCCGCGCCCGAACGCGTAAACTCGTCGGTGTGACAGACTCCGCTCGCCTTGATCTCGACCAAGACTTCGCCCGCCTTGGGCCCGTCCAAATCCACGGTGATGATTTCCAACGGCTTGCGGGCGGCGACGGCAACAGCGGCTTTGGTCTTCATGAACGGTTATCCTTGGGTTGGGACCAATACCCTAAAACAACCGGCGCCGACTTGGAAGCCCGGCGCCGACCTGGAACGTGCACATGAATATTGAATTTTCGCCGAACGAAGCGCGAGTGATCGGCTGCCTGATCGAGAAGGAAATCACCACCCCCGATCAGTATCCCTTGTCGCTGAATGCGCTCACCAATGCCTGCAATCAGAAAACCAACCGCGAGCCGGTGCTCGAACTGGCCGAGGCGACCGTACAGCAGACGGTGGACGCGTTGATGAAGAAGCATATGGTGAGCGACCGGTCGGCCGGCTACGGCGGCCGGGTCACCAAGTACAAGCACCGCTTTTGCAACACCGAATTTGGTTCGCTGAAATTTTCCAAGCAGGAGCTCGGCATCATTTGCGTGCTGCTGCTGCGCGGACCGCAGACACCGGGAGAGCTTCGCTCCCGCACCAACCGGCTGTGCGAATTCGCCGATGCCGAAGAGGTGGAGACCACGCTCAAGGCCTTGATGGCGCGCGAGGACGGTCCCTTCATTGCACGGCTGCCAAGAGCCGCCGGCGCGCGCGAATCCCGCTACGCGCACCTCTTCTCCGGCCGCTTCGAATCCGCCGAGGAACCTCCCGCCGAGGAAACGGCGGCCGGCGCTCCGAGCTTGAGCGAACGCGTCAGCGCGCTCGAGGCGCAAGTGCTCGAATTGCGGGCGCAGATCGACGCGCTTAAGGGTTAGCGCGCGCTCAAGGATTGGCGGCGGCCGACGCTGTCTGCTTGGCGATGCCGTCTCTCTCCTGCAACCATTTATCAAACGAGTCGATGTCCGCGGCGCGCATGCCGTTCGCTGCCACGCGGTGAGTCCCGAGCCACTTCTGCATCGCCACCAACAACTGATCGGCGAGCGGACGCGCATGATTGAACAAATTCATGTACGAAGCCTTCGCATCTTCCAGCCGGTCGAGCGCCATATAGGCCTCGGCGCGGTGCTCTATGGCCTCGTACAGTTCCGGCTTGAGCGCGAGCGTGTGGTTGTAGTCGTCGATCGATTCGTTATATGCGCCCAGGCGCAAATGCACGTAGCCGGCGCCGTTCCATGCCTCGACCATGTCACCCTTGTTCATTATCGCCACGGTGAAATAGTCCAGCGCCTTGCCGTAAGCGTCGCCGGTCTTGTCCAATTCGTCGGCCTTCTTATCCGGATTGGTGGCCTTGGCCATGGCCTCCTCGTACTCATGCGCCTTATTCAGCGATTTGACCGCCGACTTGTAGGCCTTGGTTGCGGCGGCATCAGGTTTGTCGACCGGCGGCGCGCTGGGGATTTCGCCCACCGACGGACTGACCCCGCCCTGTTGGCCACCCATGCCCGGCCGGCCGCCGCCGGGATATCCCTGCCCCCCGGCCTGCGTTTCCTGCACCGCCGCGCCAAGCCCCGCCAGCAATACGAGGCAACCAAAGATAATCCGAGGCATTCTGCCCTCCCGGCGGCCGGTTCGCGATTTGTGCAATACTCGATTCATGTGGCCCAATTTTAGAATTTTAATGCTGTGCATGCTGACTTTTTTGTCGGCGGCGGCGCCGGCCGCCAAGCGTGCCAGTATGGCGGAAGTTTTGGCGGCGTCGAGCCCTGCGGATTGGCGGCCGCTCGATTTGGACAACACCTTGTATGTCGAAGTCCCCGCCGGGCGGGTGGTCATTGAAATGACGCCCCGCTTTGCGCCGCTGCACGTCGCCAACATCAAAACGCTGGCCCGCGCACG
Source organism: Steroidobacteraceae bacterium (assembly GCA_035577165.1). Taxonomy (GTDB): domain Bacteria; phylum Pseudomonadota; class Gammaproteobacteria; order Steroidobacterales; family Steroidobacteraceae; genus Bog-1198. The sequence goes on from DATLVV010000485.1 coordinate 4,769, forward strand.
GTATTTCGATGCCCTGTCGATCATTCGAGTCCAGGACAACTACGTCGTGCAGTGGGGGGACCCCGAGAACCGCCATCCGCTGCCGGCCGGCATGGGCAAAGTCGAACCGGAATTCGATGCGCCCACCCCGGCTCAGATGCCCTTCACGCGGCTCCCGGACGGCGATGTGTACGCGCCGGAGGTGGGATTCTCGGACGGCTTCCCGGTGGCACGATCCGCGACCTTGCAGCGCAGCTGGCTGACGCACTGCTACGGCATGGTGGGGGTGGGTCGCGATTTGGACGTCCGCAGCGGCAGCGGCGCGGAACTGTACGTGGTCATCGGCCATGCACCGCGTCATCTCGACCGCAATGTGGCGCTGGTGGGACGCGTGGTGAAGGGCATGGAACTGCTCTCCGGCCTGCCGCGCGGCGGCGCGGAAATGGGTTTCTATACCAAGACCGAAGTGCCGCTCCCGATCAAATCCGTCCGCGTCGCCGCGGACCTGCCGGCGGCGGAGCGCTCCAATCTTGAAGTGATTCGGACCGATTCCGCGGCCTTCGCGGCGCTGATCGAATCGCGCCGCAATCGGCCGGAGGATTTTTTCCAGGTTGCGGCCGGACACATCGATCTATGCAACGTGCCCATTGCGGTGCGCGAGCACCGCTGATCATTCCTCGTGGCGCGAAGCGGCCTCGATGCCGATTTGCAGGGTGTTGGTCGCAATGCGCACTTCGATGAGGAATGCCGTCAACGCCGCTGCCAGCGCCAGCATCGACAGGATGAACATGCAGGCGATGAACGCCGACAGGTCCCAGCGCAGGAAGGCATTGACGAACAGCATCACCACGACCAGCGCGATGAACAGCGCGGACAGCGTGATGAGGGTGATGGCCGCGTTGATGTAGCGGGCGCGCCGCGCCAATACATCGAGCGCGGCGTGCAAATTCCGGCCATCGTGCGCGTGGTCGGGCCGGCGCAATATGTCTTCCATCGCCCGTGCCCGATCCACGATGCGCGCCAGGCGGCTGGTCAACACATTGAGCGTCACCCCGATCGCCGAGATGAGGAAAATCGGGGTCAGCGCAATCTGGATGAGGTGCGCGATGTCGACTGATTGGACCACGTTGCCGCCTATCTCACCATTTGACCCAGCCGAAGTGCCAGGTCGCGAGAATCACGAAGCCGAATGCAATGCGGTACCAGGCGAAAACCTTGAAATTATGGCCGCTCACATAGCGTATCAAGGCACGCACGGCAAACGCGGCGCTGACGAATGAGGCAACCGAACCGACGCCGATGACCGCGAAATCGTTGAATGCGAGGGTGTGCCGCGCCTTGAACAGCTCCAGCACGGTGGCGCCCAAGATGGTGGGAATCGCCAGGAAAAATGAAAACTCGGTGGCGGCCGGCCTGGAAAGTCCGCGCAGCAGGCCGCCCATGATGGTTGCGCCGGAGCGCGATGTGCCGGGAATCATCGACAAGGCCTGCGCAAATCCGATCCAGATCGCGTCGCGGGACTGGATGTCGTCGACGGCGGCGATTCGCGGCGTCCGTTTGCTGCTCTCGATCCAGAGAATGAGAATTCCGCCGATAATGAAGGCCAGCGCGACCGGTACCGGGGCGAACAAATATTTCTTGATGGTGTTGATGAAGATGACGCCGAGCACCGCCGCGGGTAGAAACGCGAGCACCAGATTCAACGTGAAGCGCTGCGACTTTCGGTCGCGGGGAAGAGTCGCGACCACCGTCCAAAGCCGCTGCCTGTACAGCCAGCACACCGCCAGGATGGCGGCGAATTGAATCACGATCTCGAACAGCTTGCCCTTCTCGTCATTCCAATCAAGCAGGCTGCCGGCAACGATCAAATGACCGGTGCTGGAGACCGGCAGGAACTCGGTCAGCCCCTCGACGACGCCGAGAATCAACGCCTTTATCGCAACTACCAAATCCATGTGCCCGCCCTAGGTGACGCCGCATTCACGCAAAAAAAAGCCCCGGCCGCCGTAAAGCGGTCGGGGCTTTATACCAATAATCTTACTTGGTTGTCGCAGGAGCAGCGGCTTTCTTATGCTTCTTGCTGCTCTTCTTCTTGGCAGGCTTCGCAGCATCCGCGGCAGGGGCGGCGGCGGCAGGAGCGTCGGCAGCCATCGGCGCGGCGGCCTTCGGCATATCGGCGGCCATCGAGGCGGCGGCGATGCCCAAAGTCAACAACGCAGTGGCAATCAAGGTTCCGGACTTATTCATGAGTTCTCCAAACGGTGGTATTGACAAGCGCTTCGAAGAATACGCTGCGATCCACCCATTTCAGCCGAGATGAAGATCATTTCACAAACCCCCTTGGGGTGCGCTATGACTTCTGGTGTTTGGCCCTTGAACGCACCACGTGCCACGCCAGATAGGCGACAATGGCCGAATTGGCGACCAATACCGCTGCAATGCCGAAAGTGGGCCGGTGAACCAGTTCCCAGACCTCCAACGGGATCAGCGACGCCGTGATGATGACGGTCAGCCACTCCGCCCAGGGTTTCTGCATCCACAGTCCGATCCCTTCGGTGGCGAAGACGGCTGCGTACGCCAGAGTCACGATCCGCAGCGCATGCATTCTCGAGGTGGTCAGGCCGCTGAGCCACTGAATCAAACGGGTGACCACATCGTGTTCGAGCCCATGCGGGCGTGCTGAAGCCCAAATCAAGAGCTTGTCCGAGAGCGAGGAGTCGCGCAGGCGGACCTCGCCCAAGGCCAGGGCCACCAGCAGCAGTACCTTGATTAATTTGTAGACCGCAATGGTGCGCAGAATATTGAAGCGCGACGCTGGCGCCGGCCGAGAATCATTTGTCATGCAGACTTAGGCCTGGCCCGCAGGCGGCTGGAATTCCAAGGTGGCATCGAGAAGGGCTGGAATGTCGAAGACCGCCCGCTCATTGTCGAGCACCAGCGGTGCGATTCCCGCCGCGGCCACCAACGCCGCCGGGACCTGTATCCGGTCGCGCTCCCGAGTGACGGTCCAGGTCTCCAAACGCTTGTCTTGAAACGCCAGGTTGAGGGCTCCCCAGCGCAGCAGCGCGGCGCGTGCCAGCGGCGTGTCGCCGCCCCAGTGGCGCTGCGCCAGAGTCAATGCCGAAGTCGCCGCAATTTCTCCGTGCGGCAGGGTCATCAAATCCTGGATGTATTTCACCATTTCATCCGGTGGCACATGCAGGTTCAAATAGGGCGCGGTCTCATTCATATCCGCCATTTTACCTTAAGTGGGATTCTCGAGACTGAACATGGCATTCTCGTCGTCGTAGGCAAAAGCCTCAGCGTATCTGCCCCAGCTCACGATCGCGCGCAGGCTCTGTTCCGCCGCCTCCTCGGTCATGAAATCCTCCAATTCGTCGATAAAACGGCTTCGGCGCGCGGAATGCGAGGCGCGCTCGTCCAAAACCCGGCGAATATGGGCGGCCAGCGGAACATAGGTCAACAAGTGCCGCAGGAAGATCCGCTTGCGCTCATCGAGCGCGGCATGGGCGAACGCCATGCCATCCTCGGTCAGCTTCAAGTCGCCGCCCTCGAGTTCGGCGAAGCGCAACAGCTGCAGGGTCTCCGCCACCGGAAACAATTCGTCGATTTCCATTTGCAAGTCCGAGGCGATTTCCGGCAAATCGGCCTTGCCGTTGAAAGGCGCGGCCGCGACCGCTTCCATGAGGCCTGCCAGCAGGTTCGAGGACACATGCGGCAATTGGCTGCCTATGCCCAAACCCGGGAAGCGTTCCTGGCGGGCGCTCGCGCCGCTCTGCGGGCGTGCGGTCATTTCCACGTAAATGCGTTCGACCAGCTCGCGAAAGCTGGGATCGAGGCGGTTTCGCGGCTGCGGCAGGGTAATTTTGATTTCACTCAATATCCGCCCCGGATTGCTGCCGAACACCAAGACGCGATCGCACATGAGCACCGCCTCTTCGATGTTGTGGGTGACCAAAATGACGCCCTTGATGGGCATCCGCCCCTCGGCCCACAAATCCAGAAAATCGGTGCGCAGCGTCTCCGCGGTCAGCACATCCAGCGCGGAAAACGGCTCGTCCATGAGGAGAATATTCGGATGAACCACCAACGCCCGGGCGAAGCCCACACGCTGGCGCATGCCGCCCGACAATTCTCGCGGATAGGCGGATTCGAAACCGTCCAGACCGATGAGGTC
>DATLVV010000486.1:0-2372 GCA_035577165.1 Steroidobacteraceae bacterium
TGACTTGCACGCAGGACATGATCCAGCTCGGCACCATCCTGCCGCCGGTCGGCGGCTTCTGGACCAACCTCTCGACCGCGCCATTCCAGGGCTACGGCACGACCATCAACGACAACTATTTCGACCACTGCGAGGTCGCGGTCGCGTTCGGCGCATCCGCCAACGTCGCTAATCTGTCCAACAACCGTGTTGCCTGGACCTGCGGCTCTCCCAACCTGACAACGGGCGCGGCCTTCCTGTTCGCGGGCGTTGGCCTCGGAGCAATCGGCAACATCATCACCGGAGGCTACGTCGAGATGGGTGGCTACGCCTATGCGGCGAACATGACCAGCAACGGCGGTGGCAACTCGCTCAATCAGTTTCTCGGTGTCGGCCTGCAAGACGAGCTGCCGGGGGCGCCGACGCTGGGGATGGTCCTCTACGATGTAAATGCGAACAACAACACCATCATAGTCGGCTTGGCCAACTCTACTTTTCGGGGTGTGGTGCGCAACGGCGCGGGCACGTTCAACGGTGTGGTAAACGGCGCCGGCAATACGTCATCCAACCTTGTCGGTGACACCAATATCGAAAACGGCCACTTGGTCACGACCGCATCGGCGGCGATCAGCGCCCCTTCCGGCACCAATCCGATCAGTGCGTTGCAGGTTGGCGATGGCACCACCAAAAAGGCCATATCCATCAGCGCAGGCAACACCGGCACCGCCGGCGGCCCCTCGCTTGGCTTCTGGTTCAACAACCAGCAACGCGGCGGCGTCGGCGGCACGTCATCGCTGCTAGGTGGCGCTTACGACGGGTCGGTCATGTTGGAGGGCTTCGACGGCGTGAAATTCGCCACGTCCAACGTCGTCGCCGGCTCGATCGACACGCTGGGTCATTGGTCGTTGGGGCGAGTAGGGTTGCCGACCATCGCATCCGGCGATTGTGGCGCTGGCACCAACGGCACCGTTGTTGCCAATTCCAACGATATGTCCATGCGGATCATCATTGGCGCGGCGGCGACCACGACCTGCAAGGTGACGTTCGCCAACCAGTTCGGCAGTGCGCCGCGGACCTGTAACTTTTCGCCCTACACGGCCGCGTCGGCTGGCGCAGGCGTGGTGCCGTGGATGTCGGCACCGACCTCGACCGACTTCACGCTGACCGGGACGGCGTTGGCGTCAACCACCTGGGGCGTTCAATGCCAATGAGCGCCCTGCCGGCCTCTCGAAGCGAGATCATACCCTAACCCGCCGCCGGGGGCCGCAAGGCAACGGGCGAGACTGGACCGCCGCCGGGTCGCTACCGGGCGTCACTGAGGACACAACGCGAATGGAAGAAACACCACCGTCAATCAATGGGTGGACGCCACCCGTTGTGCAGGACGATTACTCGGGTCGGAGTCGTATCGCCACGCAACAGGACTTCGACGAACTGACGATGATCGCCAACGCGTACAGGGCGCTCCGCAAGAAACTATTGGACGCGGAGCAGGATCATAAAACGCTGCAAGCGCAGATCACGGAACGACGACAATGAGCACCGAACTCGACGGCTTCCTCAAAGGGGAGGAGCCGCCCGATCCCGCGCCCGCTGCGCCCGATCCGGCACCGGCTCCGACCCCGGCAGTAGAGTCCAAACCGCCGCCACCCGCGGAGCCGGAGGAGGCCGATCCCGAGCCAGCGCGCGAAGGCGAGGCGGTGATACCCCGCCGCGCCTTCGAAGCGATCCGGCATGAGCGCCAGGACTGGAAAGCGAAAGCGATCGAGGCGCAGACGCGGCTAGCCGAGGTGCAGCGACAGTTCGAGGAGGCCACCGCCCTCGCCCAACGCGCTGCAACCGCGGCTGCCCCGCCTGCCCCGCCGATCGATCCGGCCGTCGATCCGGTCGGCTTCGTCCGCGCGCTGGCCGAACAGGCGCAACGCGACCGCATCAACGAGCGGCTGAACAATTCCGAAGAGGCGTTGCGCGAGAAGATCGGCGCGGAAGCGGTCGATGCGCTGATTGCCGAGTTCAAGGCAGAAGCCGCCAAGAACCCCGCGCTGGTGCAGCAACTCTACCAGCAGCGGAACCCCTACGTGTGGGTGCAGAAGCAGGTCGAGACCATGCGCCTACACAGGGAGATCGGCGAGGACCCGGCGGCCTTCCGAGCGCGGATCATCGCCGAGCACGAGGCCGCGCGGCAGGCCGCGGAACCACCGCCGCGGGTATCGCCGGCTGCGGGCATGGCGCCGTCGCTGGCCACCGCACGTAGCGTCGCCGGTCGGAGTGCACCTGCATATACAGGGCCGACGCCTCTCGCGGACATATTGAAGCGATAACGACCGCCTAACGGATCAAGTGGACTGAATTGGTAGGGGTGGCGGGGATCGAACCCGCAGCGCCTATGGATG
>DATLVV010000487.1:0-3282 GCA_035577165.1 Steroidobacteraceae bacterium
CCACCGCATCCATGATCTCGGTGGTCAAGTACCCACCATTCTCATGTTGCGCGGCATGCAGGGCGGAAATCACCGCCGAACGCTTGCGGTCGGGCGGGAACTTCGCCACCCAACGGTCGATCTCTTCGCGCACGTGTGCCGACAACTCGACGCTCATCGGTCGATCTCGCCGAATACGATGTCTTGAGTTCCGATCACCGCCACCACGTCCGCCAGCATGTGACCCCGCACCATTTCGTCGAGTGAGGCAAGATGCGCGAAGCCGGGCGCGCGCACCTTCAGCCGATAAGGCTTGTTGGCGCCGTCGGAAACCAGGTACACCCCAAGCTCCCCCTTCGGCGCCTCGACCGCGGCGTACGCCTCGCCCTGCGGCACGCAGTAGCCTTCGGTCATGAGTTTGAAATGGTGAATCAGCGACTCCATGTCGCCCTTCATTTCTTCGCGCCGCGGCGGCCGCACCTTGCGGTCATCGATCATGACCGGTCCCGGGTTGGCCTTGAGCCATGCGACGCATTGCTCGACGATGCGCGTGGACTGCCGCAATTCCTCCACGCGCACCAAGTAGCGATCGTAGCAATCACCGTGCACGCCGACGGGAATGTCGAAATCCATGCGGTCGTACACGTCGTAGGGCTGCTTCTTGCGCAAGTCCCACTCCACGCCCGATCCGCGCAGCATCGGGCCTGAAAAACCCAGCTGCATGGCCCGTTCAGGACTCACCACGCCGATGTTCACCGTGCGCTGCTTCCAAATGCGGTTGTCGGTGAGCAGGGTTTCATAATCGTCGACGCAGGCCGGAAAGCGCCTGGCGAAATCCGCGATGAAATCCAGCAAGCCGCCGGAGCGCCGCTCGTTGAGCCGATCCACATCCTTCTTGCTGCGCCACTCGGACTGCTGATACTTGGGCATGGCGTCCGGAAGGTCGCGGTACACGCCGCCCGGCCGGTAATAGGTCGCGTGCATCCGGGTGCCCGATACCGCTTCGTAGCAATCCATCAGATCTTCGCGCTCGCGAAAGCAGTACAGGAACACGGTCATCGCGCCGATGTCGAGACCGTGCGCTCCCAGCCACATCAGATGATTCAGAATTCGGGTGATTTCATCGAACATCACGCGGATGTACTGCGCACGCAGCGGCGGCTCGATTCCCAGCAGCTTTTCGATCGCCATGACGTAGGCATGCTCATTGCACATCATGGACACGTAGTCCAGGCGGTCCATATAGCCGATCGACTGATTGAACGGCTTGCTCTCGGCGAGCTTCTCGGTTCCGCGGTGCAACAGACCGATATGCGGATCGGCCTTCTGAATCACTTCACCGTCCATCTCCAGCACCAGGCGCAGCACGCCATGCGCCGCGGGGTGCTGAGGACCGAAGTTCATCGTGAAGTTTCGAATCTCAGCCACTGGCTTTCCCGTTCGAAGCCACCGGCGCGTTGGTCAGCGCGGGGTCGTAGCGATTGTCGTGGCGGATTACCTTCGGCACCAGCACGCGCGGTTCGATGCTCACCGGTTGATACACCACCCGGCCCTTTTCCGGGTCATAGCGGACTTCAACGTTGCCGGACAGCGGGAAGTCCTTGCGAAACGGATGTCCGATGAAGCCGTAGTCGGTGAGCAGGCGGCGCAAATCCGGATGTCCCCTGAAGAGGATGCCGAACATATCGAAGGTCTCGCGCTCGAACCAATCGGCTCCGGCCCAGATGCCGACCACCGAATCCACCATGGGCTCGGCGTCGTCGTGGCAAAACACGCGCAGGCGAAGGCGCTGGTTCAAGGAAACCGACAGCAGGTGATACACGACGGCGAAGCGCCGTCCGGGAGCGACCGGGGCGTCGATCTGCGGGCCGCGCGCGACGCCGCGGCTGAAACCTGAGGACGTGGCATCCTGGGTTTTCCATTCGGCCCGGCCGTGCTCGAGATAGTCCACTCCGCACACGTCCATGCACATTTCGAATTTCAGCTCGGGCGCGTCTCGCAGCAGCGCCGCCGCCTGCAGCAGCCGCTCGGGCGCCACTTCGTAGGTCACCTCGCCGCATGTGTTCGGCGACGGACGCAAATCCGGCAACACGCGCGCCACGGCATTCGCAAGGTTTTCGAGGCGGGTCGGCACTGCAGCCGCCGCCACCGTGTTGGAATCCGCGCTCATCGGATGATCGCCTTGTTGCGCCTGATTTTATTCTGCAGCTGAATGATGCCGTAGAGCAGCGCTTCAGCCGTGGGCGGACATCCTGGAACGTATACGTCGACCGGCACGATGCGATCGCAGCCGCGCACCACGGCGTACGAGTAATGATAGTAGCCGCCGCCATTGGCACAGGAGCCCATGGAGATGACCCAGCGCGGCTCCGCCATTTGGTCGTACACCTTGCGCAGCGCCGGCGCCATCTTGTTCACCAAGGTGCCCGCCACGATCATCACGTCCGATTGCCGGGGACTCGGGCGAAACACCACGCCGAATCGGTCGAGATCGTAGCGCGCCGCGCCGGCGTGCATCATTTCCACCGCGCAGCACGCCAGCCCGAAGGTCATGGGCCACAGCGATCCGGTGCGGGCCCAATTGATGAGCTTGTCGACGGAGGTCACTTCGAAGCCGCGCACGGTGCTGGTGTCGGCGGACACGGCCTCTAATCCCATTCAAGCGCCCCTTTCTTGTAGTCGTACACCAGCGCGACGACCAAAACCAAGGCAAAAATCAGCATGGCCAGCAGACCGAAGGTGCCGGTAATCCCAAGCGATACGGCCCAGGGAAAGAAGAAGGCGATTTCGAGGTCAAACACGATGAAAATGATGGCGACCAGGTAGTAGCGGACGTCGAAGCGCATTCGCGAGTCCTCGAACGCCTCGAAGCCGCACTCGTAGGGAGAAAGTTTCTCCGCATCGGGACGGCGCGGCCCCATGATCCAGCCGATGGTGAACAACGCGAGCCCCAGCACGGTGGCCAATCCCAGAAAAATCAATATCGGTAAATACTGTCGCAGCATCATCCGCGTCCGACCACGTCAATTGACCATAATTGTATCAGGCGCGAGTATGCTGCGTCGCGTAAAGGCATGCCGCAAGAACATAAAAGTGATGGTGCCGACGGCCGGAGTCGAACCGGCACAGGTTGCCCCACTAGCCCCTCAAACTAGCGCGTCTACCAATTTCGCCACGTCGGCTCTTGTCACTCTTCCCATGCTCACTTTTTCGGCGGAGTCCCAGGTGCAGGTGTCGGCGCCGGCGCCGGTGTCGTTGCCGCCTGCGCTGCGCGCTCCAACACACTGGTCGGTTCCGCGGTCG
>DATLVV010000488.1:0-6699 GCA_035577165.1 Steroidobacteraceae bacterium
GCTCCGGACGGAACCATCAGCCTGAAGGCCGGCGACCTGCACAACGCCAATGGCCTGGCCGTATCCAAAGACGGCAAGACGCTGTACGTCGTCGAGACCAGCGAGTACCAGCTGGACAAGTTCAAGATCGGCGCCGATGCCTCCCTGTCCGATCGCCAGATATTCGTGAACCTGGATGAACTGACCAAGCACGTGGTGCACATCTACCCGGACGGGGTCAAGATCGACTCACACGGTGAAATCTATATCGGCCAGAGCGCGCGCGAGACCCATGTGCCGCTGGCGGGCGTGATATTCGTCGTCAATGCCGAGGGAAAGATGGTGCGCCAGTTGACGCTGCCATCGCTGCAAGTACCGAACTTCGCGTTCAGTCCGGATGAGAAGACCTTGTACGTTACCGCGGTCGACCAGATCGACCAGTCGCCGTATCACGGCAAGGTCTATTCGATCCCCAATCGCTAGCGGGTCCGGCGATCGCTAGCGCGCCAGCCATCCGCCGTCGACCACGAGATTGGATCCCGTCATGTACGTGGCCCGATCGCCGGCGAGAAACACCGCGGCATTGGCGATGTCCTGCGGTTGCCCCAGGCGCGGCCAGGGCGTGCGCCGGCGCGCATTGTCGAGCAGTGCCGGGTCCATGGGCAGTCCCGGATGACCCGTCACGATCTTGCCGGGCGAGATGCAATTGCAGACGATGAGATCCGCCGCGTAATCCACCGCGATCTGCTTGGTCAAATAGATTGCTCCGGCCTTGCTCACCCCATAGGGCGTGTCGCGCGGCGAAGTGACGATACCCTGCTGCGATCCTAGATTGATCACCCGTCCGCGTACTTCGCCGCGCGGTTCCTGGGTGATCATTTGCTGAATGGCGCGCTTGCAGCCGTAGAACATGCCGGTCAGGTTCACCCTCATGACGTGTTCCCATTGGTCGAGGCTGGTGTCGAGCAAGCCGGTTCCGGAGAAGGTCGCTGCGTTGTTCACCATCACGTCGAGACGGCCATGGCGCGCCACGGTCCTTAAGATCAGTGCATCGATGTCCTTCCAGCTGCCGACGTCGGTCTTCTCGAAAGACGCATTGCCGCCGGACTTTGCGATGAGGCTCGGGGTGGACTCACCGCCCTCGAGCGGTTCGGCCACCACATCGGCGATGACGACCGCGGCGCCTTCGGCGGCAAAGTTCACCGCGATGGCGCGGCCAATCCCTGAGCTCGCGCCGGTAACGACGGCAACCTTCCCGGCAAGTGAACTGGACATCTGCTTGAATCCCCTCTTGGAACCTGACTGGGTTAACATGCCCGATCAAAATGCCGATCGAACAACTTCAACCCGATCTTAAGCTGGCGGCGGCGCTTTTCGATAGTCTTGACCGGGCGACCCGGCGCGGCCGGGGCGTGGTGCGCGACAGCTACGGCGACGGCGAGCAGGCGGCCCACGACATCATGCGCGCTGCAGCCGATCACGTCGGCCTGCAGGTATCGATCGATGCCATCGGCAACCTGATGATGACGTTGCCGGGCCGCGATCGCTCCGCACCGCGAATCATGATCGGCTCGCACCTCGACAGTGTTCTGCAGGGGGGCAACTACGACGGGGCCGCAGGGGTGGTGGCGGGCCTGTGCGTGCTGTCGGCGCTCAAGCAGTCCGGCACGCAGGCGCCGTGCGACATCACCGTCATGGGCATTCGCGCCGAGGAGTCCGCCTGGTTCGACATTGCCTACCTCGGCAGCGGCGGTGCGTTCGGTTTGCTCGACCCCGCCTGCCTCTCGATCGCGCGATCGGACAACGGCAAGAGCCTCGAATCCACGCTGATCGAGCGCGGTTTTGACCCGCAACCGATCAGGGAGCGGCGGCCATTGCTCGACGCAACGCGTATCCGCGCGTATTTGGAACTCCACATAGAGCAGGGTCCGACGTTGGTGGCCGAGAAGCTCCCGGCCGCGGTGGTCACCGGGATCCGCGGCTGTAAGCGATTCCGCAACGCCCGCTGCGTGGGTCGGTACGGTCATTCCGGGGCGGTCAACCGTCCGCATCGTCATGACGCAGTCGCCGCGACCGTGGCGCTGCTGCACCATCTGGAGAGCGTCTGGCTGCAGCATGAGAAGGCGGGCGCTGATCTCGTGGTCACGTCCGGGGAGCTCTATACCGATCCGGCCATGCATGGACCGAGCAAGATTGCCGGCGAGACTCATTTTGTCATCGACATTCGCAGCGTTTCTGCTGCCACCATGGAGGCGGTCGCGGCCGAAGCGATGCGCGCTGCGGCGCGCATCGGCGAGGCCTATCGCGTCGACTTCGACTTGGGCGCAACCAGCGATTCGCCGCCCGCCGTGATGGATGAACGGCTGCGCGCGGCGTTACGCGGTCTCCTGAGGCGTCCTTATGAAATGGCCAGCGGAGCCGGCCACGATGCCGCGGTATTTGCAAAAATGGGCATCCCCACGGGTATGATCTTCGTACGCAACGATCATGGCAGTCACAATCCGGATGAAGCAATGACACTGGACGATTTCGGCGTCGGCGCACAGGCCCTGCTGGGGCTGCTGTTGAATTTTCCGCTGACATGACTCTCCTGGTCACCGGCGCGACGGGCTTCGTCATGAGTGTGCTCGGCCGGCACTGGCTCGATGCGCACCCGAACGAACGGCTGGTGGTCCTGGATGCCGCGGCGCCGGACACGGCCGCGCAACGCTACTTCGCCCCCGTGGCGGAGCGGCTCGACGTGGTGGTGGCGGATGTAACCCGCCCCGATGCCTGGCGCCCGGCGCTCGCCGGCAAGGGCATCACGCATGTCGTGCACGGCGCCACGGTCACGCCGCTGTCGCGCGGCACGCTGGCCGAGGCTAAACGCGAACCGGAAGCGGAGAATCCCGGCCGCATCGTCGACGTCAACGTCATGGGCACCGTGGCCATGCTCGATTGGGCGCGCGCCATCCCCGGGCTGAAGCGATTCATCTACGTCAGTTCCGGTGCGGTGTACAAGCATCATGGGCCCGATCGTCCCGGTGAACCGTTGCCCGAGGACGGCTATGTGATGCCGCGGCGGCTGTACGGCATATCGAAGCTGGCCTCGGAGCTGATCACCGAACGCTACGGCGATCTCTTCGGCCTGTCGACGGCATCGGTGCGACCTTCGTCGGTGTACGGAACCATGGATCGCGTGACGGCAAGCCGAAATTTCCGGCACGTGCCCAATCGCATCGCCCATCTGGCGGTGGATGGCGTGAAGCGGGTGCGGGTCAATACGTTGAGCGCAGTCGGCGACTATGTTCATGCGGAGGATGTGGCGCGCGCCATCGTTGCGCTGCTGCGCGCTCCGGCGCTGCGCTACAGCGCTTACAACATCGCCGCAGGCAGCACGGCGAGCGTGGGGGATCTCATCGGCTGGGCCGCAGAGAAGGCGCCCGGATTCCATGCCGAAATCGCGCCCGACAGCGACGCCGACATTCTCCAGGATGCCGCGCTGTCCGACGGCATGTGGGGTGCCTACGATATTTCACGCATCACGGCCGAGACCGGTTGGCGGCCGCGCCCGGTGCGCGAGGCGCTGCACGCCTATATGGACTGGATCGCGGCGGAGCGCCGCGCCGGCGCTTGACGTCGAGCGAGGAGCATATGTCCGAACAGTATCCACGCGATCTCGTCGGCTACGGCCCGCGTCCGCCGACGGTACGTTGGCCGCATGATGCCCGCCTCGCGGTGTCGATTGTGCTGAACTACGAGGAAGGCGGCGAGAACTGCGTGCTGCACGGCGACGCACACTCGGAATCGGTATTGACCGACGTCGGCGGCGATCCGCTGCCCAATGCGCGCAATCTCAATGTCGAATCGACCTTCGAGTACGGCAGCCGCGTCGGATTTTGGGAAATCATGCGGATCCTGCGCGAGCGCCGCGTGGATGCGACCATTTTCGCCGTGGGCATGGCATTGGAGCGCAATCCCGAGGCCGCCGCGCAGATGGCCGATAGCGGTTTCGAGGTAGCCTGCCACGGACAGCGCTGGATCGACTATCAATTCGTCGCCGAAGCGGTGGAACGCGCCGACATCGAGCGCAACATCGAAGTCATCACGCGCCTCATCGGCAAGCGGCCGGTCGGTTGGTACACGGGGCGCCCCGGGCCCAACACGCGCCGGCTCGTGGTCGAGACCGGCGGCTTTCTGTATGACAGCGACGCGTACAACGATGATCTGCCGTACTGGAGTCGCGACGCAGCGCGTCCGCATCTCATCGTGCCGTACAGCTTCGATTGCAACGACAGCCGCCTGCAGCGCGGCGGCGACTTCGCCACCGGCGATGATTTTTTTTCCTATTGCCGCGATGCCTTCGACTGGATGTACCGACTGGGAACCGAGGGAAGGCCGCGTATGATGACCATCGGCCTGCACGCGCGCATCATCGGCCGTCCGGGTCGCATCGGGGCCCTAGTTCGGCTTCTCGATCACATCCAACGGCATGAGGGTGTGTGGCTGTGCAACCGGCAGAGCCTCGCACGATATTGGATTTCTCAGCATTCACGACTATTATAATTCATATGCTTACACCATATACTTACAATGCATTCTACATGCTGCGTATCATGCCGCCGTCGACGCGCAGGACCCCTCCCGTCATATAGGAAGCTTGCGAGCCGGCGAGAAACGCGGCGATCGCAGCGAACTCCGCGGCCTCGCCGTAGCGCGCGGCGGGGATATTCGCCCGCGATTCCTTCTCCACTTGGCGAATGTCGATTCCCTCGCGCGAGGCCCGCGCCTGATCCAATTCGGCGACTCGATCCGTCGCGATGCGTCCCGGCGCGATGCAATTGACGGTGATGCCTTCGCTCGCCACTTCGCCCGCGAGCGTCTTGGCCCAGCCGACCAGCGCCGATCGCAGAGCATTGGAGATGCCCAGATTGGGGATCGGCTGAATTACGCCGGAGGAGACGACTGCCAGGATGCGCCCGAATTTGCGCTCGCGCATACCGGGCAACGCGAGGCGGGTCAGCCGCACCGCGCTGAGAAACATTGCCTCGAATTGCCTGCTCCACACCGCGTCCGAGGTGTCGGCCGCCGGTCCCGGCGGCGGGCCTCCGGTGTTGATGACCAGAATATCCGTCTGCCGCAGCGGCGCGGCAAGGCCCTCGATTGCAGCGGCATCGCCCAGGTCGCAGGTCTTGGCAATGATGGCGCCGCGCCCGGGCGGCGTGCCGGCCACCAACTCGGCCAAGCGTTCCCGGTTACGCGCCACCGCGACCACCTCGGCGCCTTCCGCCGCCAACGCCGACGCAATCGCCCGCCCCAGCCCGCGCGAGGCGCCGGTGACCAATGCGCGTCGTTTCCCGAGTTCCAAATCCATGCGGCAGTGTACCGCAGGCGGTTCTAGCCGATCAGGGATCTCAACCGCTGAGTGCGGGTGCCGGCCGTGGTATCGGCCGCGCGGCGCAGCAGCTTGTGTGCATCGGGCGCCGGCAGCGCACGGCTGAAGAGGAATCCCTGCGCTTCGTGGCAGTCGTGCTCCTGCAGGAACAGCAGCTGCGGGAAGCTCTCGACGCCCTCGGCAGTCACGCTGATGCGCATCGAACGCGACATCGCGATGATGGCGGCGGCGATCGCGCGATCGTCGCCCGAATCGATGAGGCTGGTCATGAACGAGCGGTCGATTTTCAGGCGATCGACTGCAAAATGGCGCAAACGGCCGAAGCTCGAGTAGCCCGTTCCGAAATCGTCGATGGCCAGCATCACGCCGAGTGCTTTCAATTGCGCCAACGCCTGTTCGGCCCAGGCCTCGTCCTTCATCACCACCGACTCGGTGATTTCAAGCTCCAGCATTGACGCCTCGAGGCCGGTTTCCTTGACGATGCCGGCGACCAATTGCGGAAAATCCTTGAGTATGAATTGCTGCCCCGAGACATTCACCGCCATGCGCACGACGGGCAGGCCTTCGTCGATCCAGTCTTTGGCCTGCTTGCACGCGGTGCGCAGCACCCACTCTCCGATGCTGAGGATGAGTCCGGTCTCCTCCGCCACGGGGATGAATTCCGCGGGCGGTATCACGCCCAGTTCCTCATTGGTCCAGCGCAGCAGCGCCTCCATGCCGGAGATCCCGCCCGTGCGCACGTCGAATTGCGGCTGGTAGTGCAATGTGAATTCGCCGCGCTCCAGGGCACCGCGCAGCTTGGCTTCCAATGTGAAGCGATGCAGCGCCGCGTCGTTCATCGAGGCATCGAAGAACGCGAACATACCGGGCCCCTTGCGCTTGGCGAAATACATGGCAAGGTCGGCGTTGCGCAACAGGGTATCCGCTTCGACTCCGTCCGCCGGGTACATGGCGACGCCGACGCTCGGTGTGACCACCAGCGTATGCAGTGCGAGACGCATCGGCTCCTGCAGCTCGGCGATGAGGCGGGCCGCGACCGCCGCCGCGTCGTCGGCGCTGCGGATGTTCGGCAATATCACGATGAACTCGTCGCCGCCGAGGCGCGCGATGTGGCTGGAACGAGAACTGGGCACATCGTCCACCGCGTCATCGGCGCGCAATGAGCTGCGCAAACGCGCAGCGACCAGGCACAACAGCTCGTCGCCGACGGCATGGCCCAGGGTGTCGTTGACCCGCTTGAAATTGTCGAGATCCAGGTACAGCACCGCCAGCATGCGCTGGTGCTGCTTGGCTGAGGTGAGCGTGCTGTTGAGACGATTCCGCAGCTGCTCGCGGTTCGGCAAGCC
>DATLVV010000489.1:0-7830 GCA_035577165.1 Steroidobacteraceae bacterium
ACGATCTTCAGCGTCTTCGCCGGCACGTGATACGCGATCCACGCACCCGCGAGGACCCCGATCGCGGCGGCGAGGACCAGCGCGCACGCCGAGCCGAGGAACACGGCCCAGCGCGCACCGGGCTGCTCGGACGCCAGCAACAGCGTCGCCAGCTGGGTCTTGTCGCCGAGCTCGGCGAGAAACACCACGCCGAACGTCATCGTGAACACTTTCCAGTACTCGGCGAAGTCCATGCTCACTCCCACTCGATGGTCGCCGGCGGCTTGCCTGAAATGTCGTACACCACGCGGGAGATTCCCGGCACCTCGTTGATCACGCGGTGCGCGACGCGATCGAGAAATTCATAGGGCAATCGCGCCCAGCGCGCCGTCATGAAATCGATGGTCTCCACCGCGCGCAGCGCGATGACATGGTCGTAGCGCCGGCCGTCGCCCATCACGCCGACGGACCGCACCGGCAGAAACACCGCGAACGCCTGGCTGACCTTGTCGTAGAGATCATGGCGTCGCAGTTCCTCGATGAAAATCGCATCCGCGCGGCGCAATAGATCCGCATGCGATTTGTGGATTTCACCCAAAATACGCACGCCCAACCCGGGGCCCGGGAACGGATGCCGATGCACCATGTCCCGAGGCAGGCCCAGCTCCACCCCCAATTTGCGCACTTCATCCTTGAACAGCTCGCGCAGCGGCTCGAGGAGTTTGAGCTTCATGTGCTCGGGCAAACCGCCCACATTGTGGTGCGACTTGATGACGTGTGCTTTGCCCGTCTTGCTGCCGGCAGACTCGATGACGTCGGGATAGATCGTGCCCTGCGCCAGCCACTTGACGTCCTTGAGCTTCGTTGCTTCCTCGTCGAACACTTCGACGAACATCCGTCCGATGATCTTGCGTTTCTTTTCCGGATCCGCCTCGCCGGCCAGCGCCGTCAAGAATCGCTGTTCGGCGTCGACGCGGATCACGTGCACGCCCATGTGTTCGGCGAACGTGGCCATCACCTGATCGCCTTCGCCGAGGCGCAGAAGACCATGATCGACGAATACACAGGTGAGTTGGGCGCCGATGGCGCGGTGTAGCAGCGCTGCCAGCACCGAAGAATCCACTCCTCCCGACAAGCCCAGCAACACTTTGTCGCGGCCGACTTGTGCGCGCACCCGCGCCACGCTGTCCTCGATGATGTTCCCCGTGGCCCAATCCGCCGCACAGCCGGCGATCTCGCGCACGAAGCGCCGCAGGATCTCCCCGCCCTGCAGGCTGTGCGTGACCTCGGGGTGAAACTGCAGGCCGTACAACCGCCGCGACTCGTCCGCCATGGCCGCGAGCGGTGCGTTGTCGCTCGAGCCGATGACCCTGAATCCCGGCGGCACCGCGACCACGCGATCGCCATGGCTCATCCACACATCGAGCACGCGGCGGCCTTGCGCATCGCGATTGTCCTCGAGCCCGTCGAACAACCGCGAGTCCGCCGCCGGCCGCACTTGCGCGGCGCCGAACTCGCGATGACTGGACGATTCGACCTGGCCGCCCAATTGCGCGGCCATGGTCTGCATGCCGTAGCAGATGCCGAGAACCGGCACGCCCAGGGAAAAAACCTCCTTGGGTGCCTCGTGGCCTTTGACGTCGTACACCGACTCGGGGCCGCCGGATAGAATGATCGCCTTGGGCGCAAACCGCTTGATTTGCTCGCCATCGACGTCGCAGGAGTAGATTTCCGAATACACGCCGAATTCACGCACCCGGCGCGCGATCAACTGCGTGTACTGAGCACCGAAATCGAGTATGAGGACCCGGTCCGCGTGGATGTCCGCCATCAACCGATCCGGTAGTTGGGCGCTTCTTTGGTGATGGTCACATCGTGCACGTGACTCTCGCGAACGCCGGCATTGGTGATGCGGACGAATTGCGGGCGGGTGCGCATTTCTTCGATGCTGCTGCTGCCCGTGTAGCCCATGGCAGCGCGCAGCCCTCCCGACAATTGATGCAGGATCGCGACCAGACTGCCCTTGTAGGGTACCCGCCCCTCGATGCCCTCCGGCACCAGCTTTTCGAGCTCGGTCGTGGTGTCCTGGAAATAACGGTCGCTCGAGCCGTGCGCCTGCGCCATCGCGCCCAAGGATCCCATGCCGCGGTATGCCTTGTAGGATCCGCCTTGGTACAGCTCCACATCGCCGGGCGATTCCTCGGTGCCGGCGAACATGCCGCCGATCATCACGCAGTGCGCACCCGCCGCCAGCGCCTTGGCAATATCGCCCGAATAGCGGATTCCACCGTCGCCGATCACCGGCACCCCGGTTCCCTCCAGCGCCTTGGCAACCCGCGAGATCGCGCTGATTTGCGGCACGCCGACGCCTGCCACCACCCGGGTGGTGCAAATCGATCCCGGTCCGATGCCCACCTTGACCCCGTCCGCGCCGTGCTTGACCAGGTCGAGCGCCGCTTCGGCGGTCACGATATTGCCGCCGATCACTTGGATGTCGGGATATTTTGCTTTGATCTTGGCTACGGTTTCCAATACGCCGCGCGAGTGGCCGTGCGAAGTATCGACCACGACGACGTCGACCCCCGCTTCGCGCAACGCCGCGACCCGGGCCAGGGTATCCGGCGCCGTACCCACGGCCGCACCGACACGCAGGCTTCCGACGCTGTCTTTGCAGGCATTTGGAAACTCAGTGGCTTTTTGGAAATCCTTGACGGTGATCATGCCCTTGAGCTCATGGTCGCCGGCCACCACCAGCACCTTTTCGATGCGGTGCTTGTGCAATAGCGCCAGCACCTCGTCCTTCGGCGCGTTCTCACGCACGGTGATCAAGCGGTCCTTCGGCGTCATCACCGAGGACACGGGAGCGTCAAGTTTGGTCTCGAAGCGCAGATCCCGATGCGTGACGATGCCCACCACTTTCGTGCCCAGAACCACCGGCACCCCGGAGATGTTCTTGGCGCGAGTCAGCTCGATGACCTCGCGAATGGTCATGTCCGGGTTCACGGTGATCGGGTCGCTGATCACCCCGCTCTCGAATTTCTTCACGCGGTCGACCTGGCGGGCTTGATGGTCGATCGACATGTTCTTGTGGATGATGCCGATTCCGCCTTCCTGGGCGATGGTAATGGCCAGGCGGGCCTCCGTGACGGTATCCATCGCGGCGGAGACTACCGGCAGATTGACTTGGATTTCGCGGGTCAGCTTGCTTGCCAGCGACACTTCGCGGGGTAAAACTTCCGAATAGGCCGGCACCAGCAGGACGTCGTCGAACGTGAGTGCCTCTTCAAGAATACGCATAGGGTAGCGTTCACAGGTTCATCTAAGAGGCGGCGCATTGTACCTTGCGCCCGCGATGCGGTAAACCGCTATCATTTGCGCATGGAAACGGCCGAAAGCACAACCTCCCCTGCCCGCCCGGAGCGCGACGTTTACAGCGTTTCACGGCTCAACCGCGAGGTCCGGGTGCTGTTGGAGCGCGGTTTCGGCAGCCTGTGGCTGGAAGCGGAAATCTCCAATTTTGCAAGGCCCAGCTCCGGCCATTGGTATTTCTCGCTCAAGGACGCCGCCGCGCAGGTTCGCTGCGCAATGTTCCGGCAGCGAAATATGTTGTGTGCCTTCACCGCGCGGGACGGCCAGAAGGTGCTGGTGCGGGCCCGGATCGGGCTGTACGAGCCTCGCGGCGAGTACCAACTCATCGTCGATCACATGGAAGACGCCGGCCTGGGTGCGTTGAAGCGGCAGTTCGAGGAACTGAGCGCAAAACTTGCCGCGGAAGGCCTGTTTGGCGTTGAGCGCAAGCGGCCCCTGCCCGGCCTGCCCAAGCGCATCGGCATCGTCACCTCGCCCACCGGCGCCGCGGTGCGCGACATCCTGCATGTGCTGGCGAGACGCTTTCCCGCGGCCGCGGTATTGGTCTACCCCGTGCCGGTGCAGGGTGCGCAAGCGGCGGCGGAGATCATCGCAGCGCTGCAGACCGCCGGGCGCCGCGCCGAGTGCGATGTATTGATCCTGGCGCGCGGCGGAGGCTCATTGGAAGATCTCTGGGCGTTCAACGATGAACGATTGGCACGCGCCATCGTCGCCTCGCCCATTCCTGTCATCACCGGCATCGGCCATGAGATCGATTTCACCATCGCCGACTTTGCCGCTGACGTGCGCGCGCCCACACCTTCGGCGGCGGCGGAGCTGGTGGTCCCCGATGCCGAAGAATGGCGCAATGCCTTTGCCCAACTCGGCGCGCGGCTGCAGCGCGGCGTGCGGCGCCGGCTGCAGGAACATGGCGAACGCCTGCGCTGGCTGACCGGGCGGGCGGCGCTCGCTAGTCCCGTCGCGCGCTTGAGCGCGCGGGCGCAACGACTGGACGAACTCGAGCAATGCTTGGTGCGCGCCGTGCGTCGCCGGCTGGAGGGGCATCGAGAGCGGCTGCGCTGGCTGACGGGGAGAGCCGCCCAGGTAAGTCCGGCGAACCGTCTGGGCCGGCAACTCTTGCGCTTGGGCAATCTGCAACAACAGCTGCATCGCGCCATGCGCCTGGCCCTGGACTCGAGGCAAAAAAAGCTGCTGCCGCTGGTGCGCACCCTGAATGCGGTCAGTCCGCTCGCGACTCTGGATCGCGGCTACGCCATCGTAAGCGCCGAAGGCGGCGAAATCCTGCGCAATGCGGCCGACGCAAAGCCCGGAACTCTCATCGATGCGCGGCTCGCACACGGAAAAATTCGCGCCCGGGTCGAGGGAGCATCATGACCCGCAGCATCCTTGCGCTCCGGCTGCTCGGTCTCATGCTCATCGTCCACTGCCCAGCCAACGCTTCAGAGCCGGCATTGCCGCTCGAGAGCGCGGTGCCGGGCGGCGTGAAAATAATCCGTCTCGACTCGAGCGGGCCGGCCATGCCCTACGTCGACACGGACGGGCATCGCGCGCTGGTCATTCAGGAGGCTGCGGGTTGGGTCGCGGTCATCGGCATCCCGCTGTCGGCGCCGCTCGGCACGCGGCAGGTGATCGTGCGCGGCGCCCACGGCAGACAGGAGATCGCTTTTTCCGTGGTCGACAAGCACTACGTCACCCAGACCCTGAAAGTGGCGCCGGGTCAGGTGAATCTGTCGGCTGCGGATCTGGCACGGGTCAACGAAGAAAAAGCACGCATCGAGCATGTATTGAGCCACTGGTCGGAGCAGCCGCCCGAATCCCTGCGTCTGCCCCAGCCGGTCCCCGGTCCGCGCAGCAGCTCATTCGGCTCGCGCCGCATATTCAACGGCGAATCGCGCAATCCGCACAGCGGCATGGACATTGCGGCGCCCGTCGGCACCGCGGTGCATGTCCCCATCGCGGGCACCGTGGTCGACACGGGCGAATTCTTTTTCAACGGCAACACCGTATTCGTCGACCATGGCCGCGGCCTCATCAGCATGTACTGCCATCTGAGTGCCATCGACGTCAAACCCGGGCAGCGCCTCGCGGCGGGCACCCGGATCGGCGCCGTCGGCATGACCGGGCGCGCCACCGGCCCCCATCTGCACTGGGGGCTGAATCTCAATCGCGCCTGGGTCGATCCCGAATTATTCTTGCCCTAACCTGCTTCCAGCCGGTCTAGGTGCCTCCCAGCATTTGATCGACCGCAGTGGGTTCCATGGCCGGCGTCAGAGCGGCCTGACGCAGACGTGCGCTGTGCTCTTGAACCGCGGCCCCCGAGGGCTGCATTTCGATCTGACCTTGAAAAAACGCGCCTTCGGTAATCCCCACGCGCGGCGCAAACACATTGCCTTTGACTTTCGCCGTGGCGCGAATATTCACCGACTCGGTGGCGTACATATCGCCCTCCACCTTGCCGTCGATGACGATGACGCGCGCGCGAATATCGCCCTTCATGGTGCCGTCGGTTCCCACCGTGAGGCTCTGTGTGTGCGTGATCGAGCCTTCCACACTGCCCTGGATGATCAGGTCTTCCTGAGCCGACAATTCACCGCGAAACCGCAGCGTGGGCCCCAATACGGAGGCCTTCGGAGCCGTCTCCGGCGCGCGCGCTTCGGGGGCGCGAGGCTCAGCAGCCCGCGGCTGCGGCGAGCGCGGTTCCATCCGAGGCTCGAGACGAGGCTCGCGCGGTTCCGGACGGGTCGCTGAGGGCTCGGGCGCGGCGGCGCGGCCGCCTGAACTGATATTCATCATGGGGGCATCTCCATCGAGGGGTTTCTTGAACCAAGACATTGTTAGGCGGCGCCACCGGAGGCTTTGACCGGCCGGGCGGAGTCATGTTTTCCGGCCTGCTGAGCGGCTTTTTTGCCGTCCATGTCGATGCTGCCGCTGAAATTCGCGCCCTCAATGATACTGACCGTGGGCGAGTAGATATTGCCGCACACTTTTGCGGTTTCTTTGACGAACACGGATTTTTCGGCCTGCAAGTCGCCGTCGACCGTGCCTTCGACGATGATGAGCTGCGCGCGAATGTTCGCCTTGACCGTGCCCTGCACACCGACCGTCAAGCGCTGCGTATGCGAAATGGAACCCTCGACCCGGCCCTGGATCAAGAGATCCTCTTCGGCGGACAAATCACCCTTGAAATACAATGTCGGTCCCAGGATCGAAGCGCGTTCTTTGGCGCTGTCGTATGGATTGCTCATTCAGTATCTCCGTTTGCGGACGTTTTGCAGGCCCCGCGAGACTACCTGGCATAATCGATTTTAAAGTGAGACGCCGATCACGATTTCCTTGCGCCGCTACGCGGCGCGTGCACGGCTGTCGCCAAAAACGGACGGCACTTGCAATGCGGAATCGTCAAAGCTTGGGTTCGGCTCCTACTTCAGAGTCAGTTCCAAGCGCACTTTGCCGTCCTGGCTTTTCGCCTTGTCATTGGCAACCAGGAACACCCGCGCAGGATCGACCTGCGTGTCCGTCAGCAATGCCTGTTGCACGACGACGGCCCGCTGCTGTCCCAGGGATTTGAGATCCGCATCGCCGACGGTGATATGAGCATGCAATTCCTTGCGCAGAAAATCACTCTTGGCGGCGATAGCATCCGGCTTGGCTTTGATGCTGGTTACCGAATCCGGATACTTGGGTTCGCCGCCGAGGTTTTTCTCGTAAAGGTGAGTCAGCAATTCGAGCCTCGCCGACGGGTCCATCTGATCCAGCGCGGGCGCCGCCCCGCTCGCGGCCGTCTTGCCGCCCTTGGTAGTCTGCGCCTCGCGGACCTGCGACAAGAACTGCGACTCGACGAGCGCCGGGCGGTCGAGATCACTCACCCACGCGATGGGTACGTCGATCTTGAGTTGCGGCCGCGCTCCCAGCGCTTTCACCACCGTCTTGACCTTGTCGGCGCCGCCGGCGTCCAAGTCGCTCACGCCTGGCTGAAAGTCGATGAACTGCAAATCCGGACCGCCGCCGAACAATGATCCGAGCAAGGCGAAAGGCGCCGTGACCGCCTTTTCCAAAATGTTGACGAAGACCTTCCAGATGATGGGCCACACCTTGAATTGCGGGTCATCGAGCGTGCCGCTGACCGGAACATTCAGGTCGATCACTCCGTTGCGGTCTCGGAGCAGCGCGACGGCGAGTTTGACCGGCAGGCTCACCGCGTCCTTGCTCGCGGTCTTGTCGCCGAATTCCAGCTGGTCGACGATGATGTGGTGCTGTGCATCGAGCTTGCCGCCCTCGACTTTGTAGTGCAGTTCCGTGGTGAGTTTGCCCTTGGTAATGTTGTAGCCGGCGAACTTGCCCGAATAAGGATTGAACAGCGTGAGTTCCATGTTGCGGAAGTCCAGCGCCATGTCCGTGTAGACGACCGCACTGAACAGATTCACGTCGCCGACGATGGACACTGGCGAAAAGGCATCCACCTCGCCGTGAAGATCCACTTTT
>DATLVV010000490.1:0-3131 GCA_035577165.1 Steroidobacteraceae bacterium
GACCGAGGCCAAGGAGGATCTCGACCGTTTCTGCGACGCGATGATCGCCATCCGGCGGGAAATGGAGCAGGAGCCCGAGAAACTCTCCTCGGCTCCGCATACAATGCCGGTGCGGCGGCTGGATGACGTGCGCGCAGCGAAACAACTGGATTTGGCATGGAAACCCGCCGCTTGAATGAGCGATAGAATCAAACCGACCGGATTTACGCGGCTGCTGCGTGCTTTCGGCTATTCTTTCCAAGGATTTCGCCACACCTGGCGGGAAGAGGCGGCGTTTCGGCAAGAGGTGGCGCTGTCCCTGTTGGTGATTCCCGCCGGCGTGTACTTGGGTGAATCGGGGGTCGAGCGTGCCCTTTTGGTGAGCCCGATGCTGCTGATTCTGGTGGTCGAGATCCTCAATAGCGCGGTCGAGGCGGTGGTCGACCGGTCGGGCACCGAGCGCCATCCGCTGGCCGGCATGGCCAAGGACATGGGGTCGGCCGCGGTGATGTTGAGTTTCGCCCTGTTAGGAACCGTTTGGCTGCTCGTCTTGTCCGATCGTCACTAACCCACAAGGATCGGCATGCTCCGTAGCGCATTGACTCTGTTCGTCCTGCTGTTGTCCGCCGGTGGTGCCCTCGCCGCCGTGCATTCCGCGCCCATAGCGGTGCCCGCGCCCGGCATACCGAGCTCGCCCGCGAACTGGGCGCAGACCTTGGAGAGAATCGCAAGCGGCGTGGTCACCATTCAAATCGACAGC
The DNA here is from genome assembly GCA_035577165.1 of Steroidobacteraceae bacterium. Taxonomy (GTDB): domain Bacteria; phylum Pseudomonadota; class Gammaproteobacteria; order Steroidobacterales; family Steroidobacteraceae; genus Bog-1198. Next base: position 740 of record DATLVV010000490.1, read on the forward strand.
ACGCGGGCCTTCGACACCGAATGGAACACCACGGCGCAGGCCACCGGCTTCGTCATCGATGCCAAGCGCGGACTCATTCTGACGAATCGTCACGTGGTGACGCCGGGACCGGTAACCGCCCAGGCCATCTTTCTGAATCGCGAGGAAGTGCAACTCTATCCCGTGTATCGCGACCCGATTCACGACTTCGGCATCTACCGCTACGATCCGGCGAAACTGAAATTCATCCAGCCCGCCGAATTGCCGCTGTACCCGGCGGGAGCGGTCATCGGCCGCGAAATTCGCGTGGTCGGCAACGATGCGGGCGAGCAGCTGTCGATTCTCGCCGGCACCCTGGCACGCTTGGACCGCGAGGCCCCGGAATACGGCTACGGCAAGTACAACGACTTCAACACCTTCTATTTCCAAGCCGCTTCCAGCACCTCGGGGGGATCGTCGGGCTCGCCGGTGATCGACATCGAGGGCCGGGTGGTCGCGCTGAATGCGGGGGGCGCGACCGGGGCCGCCTCGAGCTTCTATCTGCCGCTGGCGGCGGTGACGCGGGCCTTGAAGTACATCGAGGCAGGCAAGCCGGTGCCGCGCGGAACCCTGGAAACGGTGTTCAAGTACACGCCCTACGATGAACTTCGCCGTCTCGGGCTCAATCCCGGCACCGAAGCGCAGCTGCGCAGCGCCTATCCGAAATTGACCGGCATGCTGGTGGTGGACGGCGTCCAGCCGGGATCGGGAGCCGACGGCATCCTCTCGCCCGGCGACATTCTGGTGTCCATCGACGGCAAAGCCATCCCTGAATTCTTCGCGCTCGAGGACGTGCTCGACAGTCATGTCGGCCGGCAGGTCAGCGTCGAAGTACAGCGCGGCCGCGAGACGCTGCGGCACGCGCTCGGCGTGCAGTCCTTGAGCGCCATCACGGCCGACGAATACATCGAATTCGGCGAGGCGGTGGTGCATACGCTCTCCTACCAGCAGGCGCGGCACTTCAACGTGCCCGTCAAGGGCGTGTATATCGCGAACCCGGGCTACGTGTTCGGCAGCGCCGGCATTCCGCGCGCGGCGCTGATGAGCTCGTTCAACGGCAGGAAGCTCGAGAGCCTCAAGGATTTCGAGGCCGCCCTCGCGGATCTCGCCGACGGCGCACGCGCGCCGGTTCGCTATGTGACTCTGGAGGACCCGCGCGCCGTCCAGTTGAAAGTCATTCGCATGGACAGGCGCTGGTTCCCGGCGCGCAAGTGCAAGCGGGACGACGCTTTGGGAACCTGGCCCTGCATCGGCATCAGTCCCGGGCCGGTCTCGGCCAGCGTCAAACCCGCCTCGACGCAGTTCGCCAAGACCGGCGATGCGCGCATCGATCGGCTGGCGCCGTCGCTGGTGATGGTGAACTTCGATATGCCGTACTCCGTGTCCGGCGTCACCGAGAAGAACTATCACGGCACGGGCGTCATCGTCGACGCTGAGCGTGGCTTGGTCGCAATCGACCGCAACACCGTGCCCCTCGCGATGGGCGATGTGCGAATTACCTTTGCGGGCACGGTCGAGGTGCCCGGAAAAGTCGTGTTCATTCATCCGCTGCACAATCTGGCGGTGGTTTCCTATGACCCGAAATCGATCGGCGACACGCCGGTGCGTGCGGCGACGCTGCTCACCAAGCCATTGATCTCGGGCGACGATGTGTGGGTCGTGGGCATGCGCGCGGATTCCAAGATCTTGTCGCAGAAAACCCTGATTTCGAGCGTGGACGTGGTGTCGTTCCCGCTGTCGCGCACGCTGCGCTTTCGCGACAGCAATCTCGAGGCGGTCAGCCTGATCAATCCCCCGGGTGACTATGACGGCGTGCTGGCGGACGAGAAGGGCAATGTGGTGGCGCTGTGGTCGAGCTTCGCGTTCGAATCGCAACGCGAGCTCGAGCAGGTCAACCGCGGCATGCCGGCAGAGTTGGTGTCGGAAATGCTGGGGGTGGTGGCCGAGGGCCGGCCGCTGTATTCCTTCGAAGCAGAGTTCAACGTGCAGTCCCTGGCGGCGGCGCGCGAGCTGGGGTTGCCGGATGAATGGGTGCGGCGCTTCGAGGAGCACAATCCGCAGCGCCGGCAAGTGCTCGGCATCGATCGATTGGTGGCAGGTTCTCCGGCCGCCGCGCTGCTCGAGCCCGGCGATCTGCTGCTCGCCATCGACGGCAAAGTGGTGAATCGATTCCGCGAGGTCGAGCGCGCCGTGCAAAATCCCGGCGTCAAGTTGAGCGTCTGGCGGGACGGCGCCGAAAAAACCTTGCAGATGCAGACTGTGCCGCTGGACGGCCGCGACCTTGATCGGGTGTTGATCTGGGCCGGAGCGACCCTGCAGGCGCCGCATCGGGCGATGGCCGCCCAGCGCGGTATCGCACCCTACGGCGTTTTTG
>DATLVV010000491.1:0-2470 GCA_035577165.1 Steroidobacteraceae bacterium
CCCAGAAACAGCTCGGACACGCGCAGGCCCGCGTGTCGGCCGAACACTTTGTACCGCAGCGATGGCTCCATCCCCACGGGGCGAGACATCGTCGCCCGGTGAGCTTCACATGATGTCCGTCATATAACGAGTCAAGAACCGGTCATGGTCAGGCATTGCGACGCAATCCTCGTTGACAATTCGCCTTGGTGCTACCCTAACCCAAGTTGAACACCAAACTCCAATTTTGGCCGGCACTCGCGGCATAAACCATTGATTTGTTTGGGGTGCCCTCGGGTCGCGAAAATCCTGTAGTGCTAAATAATGCGGACATACGGCCCATTTAACTTGACGAATCGCATCATCGTCCGGTGCTAATTCGGCATGTTCGTCCGCGAAAAGCGCATCAACGGCTACACCTACCTTTACCTCGTCGAGAGCGTGCGCGAGGACGGCCGCGCCAAACAGCGCATCATCAAGAACCTCGGCCGGAAGGACGCCGTCGTTGCCTCGGGCGAACTCGAACGCCTGGCCACCTCGATCGGCCGCTACGCCGAGCGCGCGATCGTCCTCTCGCAACTCAACGCCGGTGATCTCGATGGTCTCAGCTGCAAGCGTATCGGCGCACCGCTGCTGTTCGGCCGGCTTTGGCAGGACACCGGGTGCCGCGCTGTGATCGACGAGCTGCTTGCTGCCCGCAGCTTCGAATTTCCACTCGAGCGTGCCGTCTTCGTCAGCGTGCTTCACCGGATCATGGTCTCTGGTTCCGACCGCGCCTGCGAGAAGTGGATGATCGACTACGGCATTCCCGGCATCGACGAGCTGGCGCTGCACCACTTCTACCGCGCTATGGCTTGGCTGGGCGAAGAGCTCAATGCCGAACAGCAGGCCGGTGCCACAGGCTTCGCCCCGCGCACGATCAAGGATCAGATCGAGGAACAATTGTTCACGCGTCGGCGCGATCTGTTCAGCGAGCTCTCTGTGGTGTTCATGGATACCACGTCGCTGTCGTTCACCGGCTCCGGCGGCGCGACGCTGGGCGAACGCGGTTATTCCAAGGACCATCGGCCTGAGCTGATGCAGATGATCGTAGCCGTGGTGATCGATGCCGACGGCAGACCGATCTGTTCGGAGATGTGGCCCGGCAACACCGCCGACGTCACCGTGCTGATCCCGGTGATCGACCGGCTGCGCATGCGCTTCGGCATTGACCGCATCTGTGTCGTCGCCGATCGCGGCATGATCTCGGCGCCGACCATCGCCGCTCTGGAGGAACGCGGCCTGGAGTATGTCCTCGGCGTCCGCGAGCGCACTGACGTGCTGGTGCGCCAAGTGGTACTCGGCGACAGCAGGCCCTTTACACCGCTCTGTGTCGAGCGCGCAGGCGGCAAGGAGACCCAGCTCTGGATCAAGGAGGTCAAGGTCGAGCAGCGCCGCTATATCGTCTGTCGCAATGAGGCGGAGGCGGAGAAGGATGCTGCCGATCGGCGCGCCATCGTCGCCGCACTGGACCAGCAACTGAAGCGCGGCGACAAGGCACTGATCGGCAATTCTGCCTATCGCCGCTATCTGCGTACCACCACCGGCCGCCGTGCCTTTGAAATCGATCCCGGCAAGCTCGCCGACGAAGCACGTTTCGACGGCATCTTCGTCCTGCGCAGCAATGCACGCATCAGCCCATTGCAGGCAGTGCTGCGATATCGCGATCTGCTGCAGGTGGAGGATCTGTTCCGCACCGCAAAGGCACTGATGCGCACGAGACCGATCTACCACTCATCAGATGCGGCGATCCGCGGTCATGTCTTCTGTTCATTTCTTGCCCTCGTTCTGCGCAAGGAGCTGGACGAGCGGTGCCGAACCGCCGGGCTGCGCCCCGAGTGGGCCGATGTGCTGCGCGAGCTCGATCGGCTGCAGGAGATCGAGTTCAACAAAGATGGCCGGCAGATCATCATGCGCACGCCCGCTGTCGGCATCATCGGCCCGCTGTTCAAGGCCGCCCGCGTTGCGCTACCCGCCAATATTCGCGAACCGGATCCAACCTGATCTACCCCTCCCAGATATCTCCCGCGTGGTGCTAACAACCAGGCACGCGCCGCTAAATTATTGAGCCAGTTACGCTTTTCGAAAGTCACTGTTCAAGTCGGGCTGGACTGAACCGCCAGACAGCGTCGGATCGGATCGAGACATCGATCCAGTGCAGAGAACCAGACTTGGCGACAGCGGCATCAGCGCCCATCTTGGCGGTGAGTGGCTGAGGTCAAGCACCTCAGCCGCGAAGCGGGGGCGCCAGAGGCGCCGGGCTTGAGGTCAGCCATTCACCGCAAGACCATAAATCTCGCCGCTCGTCGCACCTTGCACCCGACACTGTCCGATGGATCGAATGCCGATTTGTACAGATCCTGGGCCCGAAGTTCTCCATACCACGGTGGCTTTGGCACAAAAGGCCATGCCCGGAGACCGGGCTTACGACCTCCATTCGGAGAGACAGGGA
>DATLVV010000492.1:0-2836 GCA_035577165.1 Steroidobacteraceae bacterium
GTGACTTCTGGTCTGCTGCGGCGTATGCCTTGGCGTCTTCCTCAGCCTTCTTCTCGGCTGCAGCGAGCTTCTTCTCGGCCGCTTCGCCACCATTGAGCAGGGTGCAGCTTTCCTTGGCCTCTTCCTCGGTGGTGTAGCGGCTGATGATCTCGGTATCACTGTTACCATTGACAACGGCGAACAGCTCGCCGCGGTCGGGGGTTTCGATCTTCTTGACGGTGTACATCGGGTGTTGCCTTCCTTGGTTGGGGATCGTGACGATCCCGATGATAGACAACGCAGCGTGGAACAAAAGGGTCCGCTAGACTTGGCGCGCAAGCGGTTGCTGCGCCTGCTGCTGTATCGCTACATCCAGCTCGTCATAGCGATCGGCTCGAGCAAGGATGGGAAACTGTGATCCGCGGTTGGTGTCCTCCTCCCGCGGTTGCGGGGCGGCCTGCCGGTCCCCGATGTACCGGCGGGCTGCTTCCGCAGGAGGCGCTTCGCGGGAGACCGATCAACATGGCCCACGATCTCGGCTGGCCGACACCCCGGACGACAGCGCGCTTTCGCCTCAGGCCGCGAAGATGTAAGGGTGGCGGGTTCGCACCGCCTTGCCAGTGACCCCCTGGCTGGCCGGATCGACACCCGCAATGCGACGGACAATCACGAAGCGGTAAGCGCGATCCGGTGACTACCGAAACGTCATCAGGATATTTTGGTTCCGCGCAATGTCAACATCCCGTGGGGTTGGTGCACGCGAATATTTGCGTGCGTGCGTCGGGTAGGCGACTTAAGGTTTTGGCTTGCGGTGGGCGCGTTTATAGCCTCGGTCGATCGCATCGCGCCGGGCGAGGTTGTCGCGGCGCTGCAATTCTTCGCGCAGTGCGGTCCTGACTGCAGCCATGAGCACCTCGGCCTGGGTCTTGATCTGGTAGTCGATATATTTCTTGTAGCCGTCGCTGACCGACCAGAAGTTGGCACAGTGTTCGATCGCTTCGGCTGCTCCGACCTTGGCCGCTTCGCGCATGATGCTCTTTAGCTCTCCTTCGAACTGGATTATCCACGCCTTACGTTTGCTGCGGTAACTGCGTTTGTCGGCTTTCGGCTTGCGGGGTTGCTTGGGCCGGCGTTTCTTGGCCATGTCCTGTCCTCCACGGAGAATTAATTCAACGTCATGTTGGGTTAATTGTCAATTCGGTTGACAACCCAACGCCGTGTTGTACAGTGTTTCCCAGGACAGGGAGACTGAACATGGAATTCGGCGGAATAGTATTCGTTCTGTTCGTGGTGTGGATGTTGACCTGCGGTCCCAATGGGGATTGGTCGTGAAGCGCGTTCTCATTCTCGCGAGCTATGTCGCGATCGCTGCTGCCGACGTTGCCGCTGGGCAGCAGAGCACGCACTACAAGACATGGCCGGAGGCGCTGCGGCAGGAGGTGCCAATCCTGAAGGAACTCGCCAAGCCGCCGATCGGGGTCGGCAAGCCGGGGCCGCTGATAATGCCCCCCATGGACAGCACCATCATCATCAAATTCGGCCGCGGCGGGCGAGTGGACGAGCATACGTTGCGGTTTGCCGACTATCGGCGCACCCAAAGCAAGGTAGAGATACGCGGGCCGTGCCAGTCGGCCTGTACGATCGTGCTGGCTTATGTCGGGCCGGAGCTTCTTTGCGTTGCGCCGGGTGGATACATGGCGTTCCATCAGGTGCGCTCGGCCGAACGGGGCGAGGGGATGCCGCTGGAAACCCGGTTTCTCTATTCGATCTACCCGGAGCCGATCCGCGACTGGATCGACCGCCACGGCGGCTGGCAGAAGCTGCCGCTCAACGGCTACTGGACGATGTACGACCGCGAATTGTGGGCGGCGGGCTACCCGCGGTGCGCGCCATGACCGACATCTTCGCGCAATGGAATGAGGAAGTATGGGCATGCCCGGCGGCGCCGGTTGGGGTGGAGGCAAAGGCTGAAATATACCGAAATCAAGTTGAGGTAATGCCATGGCCATGATGAACGAGGGCGCTCCGCCTCCCGACGACGAAGTGGCCGAAGGGCCACAGCCTCTGCAGGAAGAGGTCGGCGAGGGCAAGCAGCCGCAGGGCGCGGTCAACTACCGTGCCGGCACGCCGCTCAAGAATTGCGGGTTGTGTGAGCATTTTGAGGGGGTGCCCGGTAAGGCGCCGGACGGCTGCGAGGCCGTGGACGGCACCATCAGTCCGTTCGGGTACTGCGACATCTATGTGAAGCAGCCGAACCCGTTCGGCGACCAGCACAAGTACACGATGGGCCCCGGCGGCCAGATCGCGCCCGCTCCTGCCGCCGCCGCGCCGATGCGGATCGGCAAGCAGACGTATGAATGACCGCGACCAATTTGAAAGATGCTGGCCCTGGCTGGATGCCTCGCTCGCCTCGTTCGGTCGAACCCACGGTAAGGAACATGTTTGGGATCGGATCGCTGGCGGTCGCGCCAAACTGTGGCCGGCCGAGCACGCTGTCATCGTTACCGAGGTTAACCATCACCCGATCGGCTATCGCAGCCTGAACATCTGGCTGCAGGGCGGCGAGCTTCCCGCCTTGTTGCCGATGCATCCCGAGGTCGAACGGTTCGCGCTTGAGCACAAGTGTGCGCGGCTGACCGGCAGCGGCCGCGAGGGCTGGCTGCGGGTGCTCGACGGCTGGCAGAAAACATACACCCATCGCGAGAAATGGCTGGTCGAGCCGCCGCCACATCTGAGGGCCACGAAATGAAACATTGGTCCGCCGAATTCCGCCCGCGATCGATCTGCAATTATGGCAGCGACGGCGACAGCGGTCCCAGCGGGGACAGCGGCGGCGGCTACACCGGCGACACCGGCG
>DATLVV010000493.1:0-4137 GCA_035577165.1 Steroidobacteraceae bacterium
GCTGCGATCAGATGATCGCCCTGCAGCGTGCCTTCAGTGACCTCGATGCTGAGGCGATATCCGGCCGCGCCGTCCAGCCGATCGCGTGCCCAGGTGATCGTCGAGTTCTGAACGGTGGGCTGGGTCGCGACTTCCGCCGGAAAAGTGCCCAGAGCCTGGTAGTCCCGCAGCACGCGGACACTGGACAGAACCGCCTGCTTTACACTTAAATCCGCGGCGCCGGCGACGCCGGCCTCGGCCGCGATGCCGTACAAGGAACGTCCCTTCTCATCTTCGACCATGAGCGGCTGCGGCGGTGCGAGCAAAGTCCAGGTTACGGGTTGAAGCCCATGCGAAAACCATAGACCGACGCCGCTGTTGCCGGCCGGAAACGCCACCAGAATTCGCGGATCGGATCCCGCGCGCAGCACTAGATGCGCGGCCACCGGGCCGTCGCGCAGGAAGCTGTTGAGATTGAGGCCTTCGCTGACATCGAAGGACAGGCGCGGTCCGGAAGCGGGGCCGCTCATCCCCGACAGCGGAATGACGGCCGCGCCCATGAGCACGAGCGCGCGGCGCAGGATGTTTCGGATCACGGCACTTCCTCGATAAAAATCAGTTCGGAGGATACCGGCATCGGCAGAGCAACTTCCATGCCTTCCTGCATCAGCGAATGACCGGCGAGCACCTGATTCGCGGCCCCGCCCTGATCTTGGAACGCGAGCCGGTAGCGGCTCCCGGCCTTAAGGCCGCGCAAGCGGAATCGGTGAGTGGGTTCATCGAGCGCGGTGCCGCGGAAGGCGTACAGCACGCCGCGCCGCAGCTTGCCTGAGTAGTATTCGATGCCGTCCCAATGCACGCCGTCGGGGCGCGCTGCCACGTGATACAAGTCGGCCTGACGGATCAGCGGACGCAGAGCCGACTTATACAACGCGATTTGCGCTCGCGCCTCGGCGCGCTGCTGCGGGCTCCAATGGCTCGTGTCCAGCATCAACGAAAACCAACCGAGCATGCCGCTGCGCAGCATGTAGCGGAAATTCTCGATCTGCGGTGCCGGCCAGTCGCGCACGTAGCTTTCCAGCATCGCCGGCGGCAGCACGAAACTCGCATCGTAGAACGCGCGCCGGTTGGAGAGTGGATCATAGGAATCCGTGATGGAAAAGTAGTCGCCGTGCGCAGCGCTGCCGAAATCGACCATGCGGCCGCCGTCGTTGCACACTTCGAGCAGCAGCGTGGGGTGACGGGCGCGCAGCTGCCGGTAGACCTCATAGTACGCCCGGGTCGCGTGGTAGCCGACGTCGGTCGAGTTGGATCCATCCACCCAAAGGAAGCCTGAATCTTCGTAGACCCGCAGCGTGCCGGGCTCCGGCGGCACTGCGGGGTGATCGGTGCGCGAACTGCCCTGTGCCACCAGGTAGCCATCATGTTCGAGCATGTCGAGGTGATAGTCGCGCACCAGGCGCTCGAGTTCGCGAGCAGCCCACGCCCGGGCGGCAGGAAGGCCCAAATCGATCGTAATACCCTTGAACGGCTCGGTGTGCTTCCAGCCGGCGGGCGGGTCGGCGATCAGCCAGTCTTGAATGGCGGGATCGTAGACATTGAGCGCACCCGCCTCGCCCGAAGTGCCGGCCTGCGTCCAGTCGATCCACAGGCCAAACTTGAGCCCGTGTCGGTGCGCAAAGTCAGCCACGCTCGCGATGCCGTGCGGAAACTTAACCGGGTCCGCCTGCCAGTCACCAACGTCGCGAAACCAACCCGCGTCCAGATGAAACATCTCCAGCCCAAGCTGCGCGGATTCAATGATCATGCGCTGCGCCAGGGATTCATTCACCGCCATGCCGCTGCCCCAACTGTTGTTGACCGTGAGCGGATAGGACGGATTCCGCAGCGTGTGTGGATTATTGAGCACGGCTCGGACCCAGCGCCGTACGATGTTGCCGGCGGCGTCAGGCCCGCCGCTGAATGCACCGATGAATATCGTCGGAGTCTCGAATGTGGCGCCGGCCGGCAGGCGCGTGCGGTAGGGGCCGGGCAGGGGATCGAGACCCGCCTCGCCGCGCAGCGAAGCACCGCTGCGCTGCAGAGTGATGCGGGTGGGACCGCTGAATTCGATGCCCACATACCAACCGCGCCGGTCGCCGCCGCGCTCATCGACCAGCACATAAGGAATCATTTCCCGCGGCTGGTTCTGGATCGGGCGGGCATAAGTGCTGGAGGAGCCCTGCCAGGGCTCGCCGTCTTGCAGCGCGTCGAGATGCGTGCCTCGAGCGGAGGGCGTATCGGCACCCTTTTCCACCCAGAAACGTTCCAGCGCGCTGTTTGGATCGATCTTCCAATCGAAACGCAAACTGGGCTGCAGCGGCAGCCATGCCGCTTCGTTGCTCAGATTCTGAATCGACAGGGTGTGTTCGAACGGGCCGTCGCCGGCGCGTGCGCGCCACCGCCACACCAGCTTGAGGCGAGGTGCATCGGCGAGGTACACCAGCGCGATCTGTTTCGAATCGAAGTGGCTGGCGCGGCGATCCAGATGCCACACCACGGGCAGCGCCGTGCCGCGAACCTCGACGCGCTCAGGCAGTGTTTCGTCGGCTTGATTCTGCCAGGCCGTTGCGCCTCGGGCCTCGAGCGTACTCAGCCGCGGAGCGTGCTCGCCGGCTTCGACGGCGATGGAGGTTTCGGCACTCGACAGCTCTCCCCGAAGGACTCGCGAGTCAGCCGCGCGCGCCGCATGCACCATGCCGCAGCCGGCGACGAGCGTCAGCGAGCAACTCAAGGCGTGGCATGCGAACCGCCGACTACGGGTGCTTTGCATGGGTCGCTTTCTTGATCAATCCGGTGCCCACCGTCGATCATGGCATACTTACAAGAAGTGAACTGACCTGGGGGGCCGCGTGGCACCCGAAATTCGTGCACTAACGCTAATCGCGGCCTTGGGATCTGGCCTACTCCTGCCCAGAACCGCCGCACATGCTGCGGCACGCCCGAGCTTCGACGTCAAGCCGCAACGCGAGTTGCTGACCCGTCTGTTGGGCGCTCGGGCTGCGCAGTTCGAGTTGGGCGGGATCGCCGCCGCCCATGGCCGCGAACGCTTTCGCATTTCAACTGCGAACGGATATATAAAGGTCGACGGCAGCACGCCGAGCGCCGTGCTATTCGGAGTCAACTGGTACCTGAAGTACGTCGCGCGCGTGCAGATCTCGACCAATGGAGATCGACTCGGTGATGCGGGCAGTTTGCCGCGGCCGGGGGCAATTATCGACCGGGAAACACCGTATGCCTTCCGTTATGCGTTGAACCAGAACATCGACGGCTACACGGCGCCTTATTGGAGTTGGCCGCGCTGGGAGCGTGAGATCGACGTGCTGGCCTTGTCCGGGATCAACGCGATGATCGTGGAACGCGGCATGGATGCCGTGTTGTATCGAACTTTTCGCTCAATCGGATACTCGGACGGCGAAATCCGCGATTGGATCACGCAGCCCGCGCATCAGAACTGGCAGTTGATGGGCAACTTGTGCTGCTTCAACGGCCCGATCAGCAACTCGCTGCTGCGCAAGCGCGCCTCATCGGCGCGGCGAATCATTGCACGGCTGCGCGAGCTTGGAATTACTCCCGTGCTTCCTGGCTTTTACGGAATCGTGCCGGCCGATTTTCAGAACCGATTCCCGGGCGCCCACGTCATCCCGCAGGGCGAATGGGCCGGCTTCACCCGGCCCGGCTGGCTCGATCCGCGCGATCCGATGTTTGCGAAGCTCGCGTCCGCCTTCTACCGGTATCAGCGCGAAATGTTTGGCGACAGCGGAATCTACGACATGGAAGTGTTCCAAGAGGGCGGTAGCTCCGGCGACGTGCCGGTGCCAGAAGCCGCGCGCGATGTGCAGAATGCGCTACTGGCGGCGCATCCCGATGCGAGCTGGATGATGCTCGCGTGGCAGGGTAATCCGCGCCAGGATTTGCTCGGCGGCGTCGATCGCCGGCGATTGCTCATCGTGGACATCGATCATGACCGCGTGCCGCGCGACGATCGCAACGGGGATTTTCGCGGCGCTCCATTCCTGTTCGGCGGCATTTGGGAATTCGGCGGGCGCACGACATTGGGTGCGAACGTCGGCAATATCACCGAACGGCTGCAGCGCCTCGGCAGCAGCAACGGCAACA
>DATLVV010000494.1:0-4956 GCA_035577165.1 Steroidobacteraceae bacterium
ATGAATTCCGCGGACCTTGCGGCGCTCGTGGATCGCACCACGGTGGCTCTCGGCGGCTCTCCGGAGTTTTCGTTGGTGCTATTGAACGAAGCTTCCGCGTACCCGCATGGTTCGAAGCAGAACCAGGCCGTGCGCGACGGCTCGATTATCCTGATGGACTGCGGCTGCGAGGTGCACGGCTATCAATCGGACATTTCGCGCACCTGGGTGTTCGGTCAAGCGAATGCTCGCCAGCGCAAGGTTTGGAACACCGTGAAGCGCGGGCAGGAAATTGCTCTGGAAACGGCCAAACCCGGCGTCCCCGCCGGCGCCCTTGATGATGCCGTGCGCGCCTTCTATGAACGCGAGGGTTGGGGCCCGGACTACAGGCTGCCGGGGCTTCCGCATCGCACCGGTCACGGCATCGGTCTCGATGGGCACGAGCCCGCATACTTGGTACACGGCGACAGCACGCCCTTGCAGGCCGGGATGTGTTTCTCCGATGAACCGGGAATCTATATCCCGGGCGAGTTCGGCGTGCGCTTGGAGGATTGCTGGGTCATGACCGCCACGGGGCCCAAGCCGTTTACGCCGCTTGCCAAATCGCTGGATGAGCCTATTTGACCGTGCTTCTATCGCCGATCATCTCGCTGCTATCGCTGCTCATCTGGATTTATCTTTTCTTCGGGCACGGGCGATTCTGGCGGTCCGGTCCGCAACTGCCGCCGGCCGCACCGTCGGATTTTCCGGATATCGATGTCATCGTTCCCGCGCGCGATGAGGCGGGCACCATCGGCGCCGCAATCGGCTCGCTGCTGGCGCAGGACTACGCCGGCCGACTCAGAGTCATTTTGGTCGATGACTATTCCACCGACGGCACCGCAGACAAGGCCGGCGCGGCAGCCCGGCTGTCGGTGATTCGCCTGCAATCAAAACCCGCCGGGTGGTCCGGCAAATTGTGGGCATTGAGCCAGGGTGTTGCCGCGAGCACGGCTCCCGTGCTGTTGTTCACCGATGCCGACATCGTGCACGATCCTCGCCACCTGTCCTCGCTGGCCGCAAAACTGCTGCAAACTCCGGTGGATATGGTGAGCGAGATGGTCCGGCTGAACTGCACCAGCGCGGCCGAGCGCGCGTTGGTGCCGGCGTTCGTCTATTTTTTTCAAATGCTGTATCCGTTCGACCGGGTCAACGACCCGTCGTCGCGGATTGCCGCCGCCGCCGGCGGCACCGTGCTGATCCGTCGCGACGCATTGCAGCGGATCGGAGGCATCGACGCGATCAAAGACTGCCTCATCGACGATGTGGCGCTGGCCAAATTGGTGAAGAAAACCGGCTCGATATTCCTGGGGCATTCCGGGCTCGCCGCATCGGTGCGCGCCTATCCCGGGTTTGGCGATATTTGGCGGATGATTTCGCGCACCGCATTTACGCAATTGCGCTATTCCGCGCTCCTGTTGGCGCTCACCCTGCTGGCACTATCGCTGGTGTGGCTGGTCCCCGCAGGCGAAATTCTCTTCGGCCATGGCTGGGCTCGCGGCTGCGGTCTTCTCGCCTTTAGCCTCGGCGCGTTGAGTTATCTGCCCACTCTGGCCCGTTATGAACGGCATCGGCTATGGGCGCTCGCCCTGCCGCTGATCGCGCCCTTTTACATGGCGGCGACCTTGAGTTCGGCGTTGAGCCATTGGCTGGGGCGGGGTGCTCGCTGGAAAAACCGTGCCTATGGCTCAGGCTCGCCCTAGCCTTGCACCGGGTTCGATTCCGGCACCGCCCGCAAGGCCTGGCCCTTGAGCTCAAATCCAGCCAGCGATATGTCGTGCGGGAAACAGCTGGTGTTGTATTCGACATTGCGCAGGGTGAAGTTCTTGGTGATGAGGTCCTTCATTCCTTGCATCAGTTCGCAATCGCCCCCACCCATGAAGTGAGGTCGTCGCGGCGATACCTGCAATGCCGTCCAATGTGCCCTGACCAGGTTGGGCCCGGCAGGATCGACGGCCGGAGCCAGCGAGTAGAAGTCCGCATCCACCCATGCACTGCCGCTCGGAGTGTCGATCGGGCCGGGACATCCGGTGGCGCTCACCTTCGCATCCTTGCGGGCGCCAAGATGGACGAGTATCTGACGGACGTGATCTTCGAGGCCACTGCAGGTGAACAGGGCGGTAAAGCCGATGTAAGTGAATGTCACCTTGTGATGCTGCCACGCGCCGCTCACGACATCGCCGGTCGGACTGACGGCGGGTTCGGGTGCTGCGCCGCTCCGGGCGGTCGCCCCCGACAGAAGGATCACGGCCGCTGCGGCACCCCAAAACGACTTCCATGCATGATTCGCGCTTCGCATGACGGTTCCTCCATCCTGGACCGCTCATTTTGACCCACTATTCAATCACAAGTTCAACGGGTACGGCTGGCCTCGACCACGGTGACGGCGGTCATATTGACAATACGCCGTACCGTGGCCGCAGGCGTCAGAATATGCGCCGGCGCAGCGCAACCGAGCAAGATTGGCCCGACGGCGACGTTGTGGCCGGCGGCCGACTTGAGCAGGTTATAGGCGATGTTGGCGCTGTCCAGATCCGGACACACCAGGAGATTGGCGCTGCCGTGCAAACTGCTGCCGGGAAGCACGGCGGCGCGCGCAGTCTCGTCCAATGCGCTATCGCCATGCATTTCGCCGTCCACTTCCAGAGCGGGCATACGCTCGTGCAGCAACGCCAAGGCGGCGCGCATTTTCAGCGCTGACGGCGCATTGCTGCTGCCGAAATTCGAGTGCGACAGCAAGGCGACTTTGGGCACGAGACCAAAGGCGCAGAGCTGCTCCGCGGCCAACTGCGTGATCTCCGCCAACTGCGCGGCAGTCGGGTCCAGATTGACATGCGTGTCGACCATGAAGACCTGGCGCCCCGGGAGGATCAGTCCGCTCATCGCGCCATACACCTGGGTCCCCGCGCGCCGGCCGATCACCCGATCGATGTAGTGCAGGTGGCGCAGGGTGGTGCTGATGGTTCCGCAGATCAGGCCGTCCGCTTCGCCTTTCTTCAGCAACATCGCCGCAATCAAGGTGGTGCGCCGGCGCATCTCCAGCTTGGCGTACTGCGCCGTCACCCCCTGACGCTCGGTGAGTTTGTGATAGTCCTGCCAGTACTCCCGGAATCTCTCATCGTGCTCCGGGTTCACGACCGTGAAGTGCTCTCCGGCCCGAATCCGCAATCCGTAGCGCTTGATGGCGCGATCGATCACCGCCGGACGCCCGATCAGGATCGGGGTCGCGAGCTTCTCATCCACCGCAATCTGCACCGCGCGCAGGACCCGCTCGCCCTCGCCTTCTGCGTAGACGATGCGGCTGCGCTCCGCGGGTACCTGGCGCGCTGCGGCAAATATCGGCTGCATCAGAGTGCCGCTGTGATACACGAACTGCAGCAACCGCTGGCCGTACGCGTCGAGATCGGCAATCGGCCGGGTCGCCACTCCGGACTGCATGGCCGCCTTGGCGACTGCCGGCGCGATCTTGACGATCAAGCGGGGATCGAAGGGCTTGGGGATGATGTATTCCGGACCGAATGCAAGGTCCTGGATGCCTCCATAGGCGGCCGCCACGACATCGCTCTGCTCCTGGCGGGCCAACTCCGCGATGGCGTTCACCGCCGCGATTTCCATCGGCCGCGTGATGGTGGTCGCGCCCACATCCAGCGCCCCGCGAAAAATGAAGGGAAAGCACAGCACATTGTTGACTTGATTGGGATAATCGCTGCGGCCGGTGGCGATGACCGCATCAGCGCGCACTGCGCGCACCTGCTCGGGCAGGATTTCGGGGGTCGGATTCGCGAGCGCGAGAATCAGCGGCCGCGGCGCCATCTTCGCCACCATGCCGGCGGTCAGCACCCCGCCGGCCGACAAACCCAGAAATACGTCCGCGTCCTGAATGACCTCATCCAAGGTGCGCGCCGGGGTGGGCTGAGCGAAGCGAGCCTTCTCCGGATCCATCAGTTCTTGCCGGCCTTCGTAGACCACCCCGGCCAGGTCCGTCAGCCACACGTGCTCGCGCACCAGCCCCAATTCAAGCAGCAAGTCGACGCAGGCCAGGGCAGCGGCGCCGGCGCCGCTGACCGCGAGCTTGATGTCCTTCAAAGCTTTGCCGACCACCTGCAATCCGTTGAGGCAGGCGGCGCCGACAATGATCGCCGTGCCATGCTGGTCGTCATGGAACACGGGAATCTTCATGCGCCGGCGCAGCTCACGCTCGACGATGAAGCATTCTGGCGCCTTGATATCCTCGAGATTGATGGCGCCGAACGTGGGTTCGAGGGCCGCGATGACCTCGATCAGTTTCTGCGGATCGCGCTGATCGATTTCAATGTCGAATACGTCGATGCCGGCAAACTTCTTGAATAGCACGGCTTTGCCTTCCATGACCGGCTTCGCGGCAAGGGGGCCGATGCTCCCCAATCCCAGCACGGCGGTGCCGTTGGTGACGACGCCGACCAGATTGCCACGGGCGGTATATCGAAATACATTGAGCGGATCCGCAACAATGGCCTCGCAGGCAGCCGCCACCCCCGGTGAATAAGCCAGCGCCAAATCGCTCTGGTTGAGCAGCTGCTTGGTGGCGGTAATCGACAGCTTCCCGGGCGTCGGCAATTCGTGATAGTCGAGGGCCGCTTTCTTGAGCGCCTCGATGTCGTCGCTCTTCAATGATGATCCTTGGGTTCGCGGCCTGCGGGGACGGGCAAATGGGGCATTTTAGCGCACGAACCCCATGAAATCACCGCCGAGGACCGGGCGGCGAACGGGTCGAGGCGCGTCGATTGCCGGAGGCAAGGCGCGGCAATTGGGTCTACACTCCCTGTGGTGATTCGATGGGTTATTTCTCAATCTGGGGGATGCGACCATGGGCACTACACTCGTCGGCGGCGATGATCAGGTTTTGCATCTCGAGGTCGCGCGAGTCGCGCTCCACCGGCCTTTCGTGTGGTTGTACGC
>DATLVV010000495.1:0-7720 GCA_035577165.1 Steroidobacteraceae bacterium
CAACCGATCAACCAGCGGATTCGCGATATGGGAATTTCCGCCCAACTCGATTGGGACTTCGGCACCGCCAAGCTCACCTCGATCACCGCGTGGCGCGACAACACCATTGTTCCCGGCAACGACGTCGACTATACCGGCATCGACATCATTTATTCTCCCGCCAACGAAGGCAATCAGACCGACTTCAAGCAAGCCAGCGAAGAAATACGCCTGGCCGGCAAGAGCGGCCCGCTCGATTGGTTGGTGGGCGGATTTTTCTCGAGCGAAATCCTCACCAGCAACACCGCGATTTACGCCGGCAACGATTTCGATCTCTACGTGGGCGGCGTCGCCTCCGCGTCCGTCGGCACCAATCCGCCAAACTTCCTCGAGATACCGGGATTCACCGGAAATCCGCCGGGCGGCACGTTCATACCCGGCGTGTCCGGCGAACAGGACTACTATCACCAAACCTCCAAGAGCTATGCGTTTTTCACCAACGAAACCTACAACATCACACAGGGTTTGGACCTGACCGCCGGTCTGCGCTACACGTCCGAAAAGAAAGATGCGTCTTCGCACTACGTCAATCCGGATGGCGGTTCGGGTTGCGGACAATTGTTGACGTCCCCCGGCATAGTCGGCCCGCCGCCTATAGGTCTGAATCCCGCAAGCCCCGAGTATCAATTCCTGCTCGGCTATGGATGTTCGACGCTCTTCAATCCGTTCTTTGGCGGACAATCGACGTCCCAATCCTTGACCGAAGGCAATGTGTCGGGCACGGTCAAGTTGTCTTATCGCTTCAACGAGGACGTCATGACCTATGTGTCATGGGCGAATGGCTACAAAGCCGGCGGTTTCAACCTGGCCCGCGTTACGGCGCCCACCGGGCCGATGGGTCCATTGACGCCGAACCTTGACACCGAATTCCCGCGCGAGACCGTGCAGTCCTATGAGATCGGGCTCAAGAGCATGCTGGCCAACCGAACCGTGCGCCTGAATGCGTCGGTGTTCGATCAGAAATACACGAATTTCCAGCTGAATACCTTCACGGGCATTCAATTCGTGGTCAGCTCGATCCGCAAGCTGGAATCCAAGGGCGCGGAATTCGATGTGTCCTGGGCGAGTCCGCTGTCGGGCCTCAATCTTTCCGGCGGCGTCACCTATGCCTTCACGAACATCGAGGAATTCGGCGATTCGGCAGTTTTGTTCGCGGCGGACCGGCTGAACGATCGGCTGTCGTTTGCTCCGATGTGGTCGGGCGTTGCCTCGGCGTCCTATACGGTGCCCTTGTCGGCGTCGCTGCAATTCAGAGCGAGCGTCACGGAAAAATACAACTCCTCGTACAACACCGGCTCGGATCTCGATCCACGCAAACTGCAGGGCTCTTACGGGCTGCTGAATGCGCGGCTCGGCATCGGCTCAGTGGACGGCAAATGGACGGTCGAAGCGTGGGGCGCCAACCTCGCCGACAAAGGCATCTACCAGGTGGCCTTCGATGCGCCCTTCCAGTACCAGCAGATCGACGCGTTCTTGGGCGATCCGCGCACCTACGGACTCACGCTTCGGGTCAAGTTCTAGCCGGAGTATGGATCCAGCCGGAGTATAGTCGGCGCAGACGGCATTCCGAACGGCGGGCCTCCTTAAGGGTCCGCCGTTTTTCTATGGGAGTCATGAATGGCGAGTCCGGCGAAACCCACATCGAGCGCAACGTTTGCCCTCATCATTCTGTTTGCCATCAATCTGCTGAATTTCTTCGACCGTCAGTTGGCGGGTGCCTTGGCGGAACCGGTCCGCAAGGAATTCATGCTGAGCGATACCGCGCTCGGATTGCTCGGTACCGTATTCACCCTCATGTACGCGATCGTCGGCCTGCCGCTCGGCCGCATCGCCGACAAGTGGTATCGAACACGTCTGCTGGCGATCGGCACGGGCGTCTGGAGCCTGCTTACCGCCGCGTCGGGACTTGCGCAGAATTACACCCAGTTGTTCATATCGCGACTTGGGGTCGGATTGGGTGAAGCAACCTGTGCGCCCGCGGGCCAATCGCTGATCGGCGATCTGTTTCCACCGCCGCAGCGCGCGCGTGCCATGGGGATATTCATGCTGGGCTTGCCCGCCGGCATTTCGTTGGCTTATTTCACGGCGGGCGCGCTCGGCGCTGCCTTGGGGTGGCGCAAAGTGTTTCTGATCGCCTGCGTGCCCGGCTTGATTTTCGCGCTGCTGGCGCTGCGGATTCCCGAGCCCGTGCGAGGGGCGATGGATACGGCACGGCCAAGCGCCGGGCAGGATGCGGAGGTGACATCGCCCTACGCCGCAGTTCTCAGATTGCCGACCATGTGGTGGATCATCTTGTCGGGCATCTTCCACAACTTCAACATGTATGCGATCAACGCCTTTCAGACGCCATTTCTGCAGCGCTTCCACGAAATGAGCCTGCGCGAAGCCAGCAACGTGTCCGCCGTGTCGGTGGGTGCCGTCGGTGCCGTCGGGCTGCTTGCCGGCGGCTGGCTCGCCGACCGTCTCAGCGTGAAGCGCCGCAACGGCCGGCTGTTGCTATCCGCATGTTCAATGGCGATTGCAGCGCCCAGCATCTACCTGGCGCTCAGTCAGCCCAAGGGTTCGACGGCGGCGTTCATGATCCTGATGGCGGTCGGCACCATGACCATGTTCGTGTACTACGCCACGGTGTATGCCGCGATTCAGGATGTGATCGCGCCGCGGCTGCGCGGCACGGCGGTGGCCATCTACTTCTGCGCCATGTACGTGCTCGGCGCGAGTCTCGGTCCGGTCGGAATGGGCATGCTCAGCGATCACTTCGCGCATCGGGCCATGTACCAGGCCGGCGCTCCTGCCATGACCGAAGCATTCAAGGCCGTGGGCCTGCACGACGCCATGTACATCATTCCCGTCCTGGCGGTGCTGGCATCGCTGGTGCTGTTTGCGGCCTCACGCACCGTGGAGAGCGATATCCGCAAGCAGGAGAGACTCGCTACAGCAAGCGGCTGAAGCGCTCGAGGTGAAAGTCGGCGTCGCCCAGGGTCAAATCGATCATCGTCAGCCGCTTGAAATAGTGGCTCACGATGAGTTCATCGACGACGCCCATGGCGCCGTGCATTTGGACCGCTTGCTGCCCCACCAGGCGCGCAGCCTGACCGACGTATGCCTTGGCGCCCGATACCGCGCGGCACCGCTCCCGCGCGTTCTCAGAATCGGCGTAAACGGCGGCGAAGATGGCCATCGAGCGTGCCTGCTCTGCCGCGATCAGCATGTCGGCCATGCGATGCTGCAGCGCCTGGAACTTGCCGATGGGAACACCGAATTGTTTGCGCGTTTTCAGATGGTTGAGCGTCGCTTCATTCAATGCCGCGATGATGCCGACGGCCTCGGCGCAGAGCGCTGCAATGCCTTTGTCGGCGGCTCGCTCGATTAGCCCTAAGCCCTCGCCGGCGGCGCCGATCAGCGCGTCCGGTCCGAGGGCCACGTCCGCCAGCCGCACATCGGCGGCGCGGCCGCCGGACTGGGTGGGAAACGCAAACAGGTCAAGGCCCGGAGCGTCGCGGCCGATCAGGAACACGGAGATACCACGCTCATCGCGCGAATTGCCGCCGCTGCGCGCTGACACCAGAAAGTAGTCCGCCGAAGGGGCATCGAGCACGACGGTCTTCCGGCCCGATAGACGCCAACCGTCGCCGCTGCGCGTGGCCGTGCATGCGACCTGTGACAGGTCATAGCGCGCCGCCGCCTCATGGCAGGCCAGCGCCAACTTGCACTCCCCGCCGGCAATGCGCGGCAGCAATTGCCGCTTGAGTGCATCCGATGCGGCATCGCGGATCAATCCGCCGCACATCACGATACTGCTCAGATACGGCTCCAGCAACAATCCCCGCCCCACCATTTCCATCATCAGCATGACGTCCACAGAATTGCCGCCAAGTCCGCCGCAGTCCTCCGGGAAGGGCAGCGACAGGAAGCCAAGTTCTGCAAACCGCGACCAGGCTGCCGCGGAAAATCCCAGCGGCGATCGGGCCAGTTCGCGCCGCTGCTCGAAATCATAGTCGCGGCTGATGAACCGCTGCAGAGTCTCGCGCAGTGCGACTTGTTCGTTGCTGTAGTTGAAATCCACGGCCGCGTCCGTCAAAGACCCAGGATCAGCTGCGCGATGATGTTTTTTTGGATTTCCGTGGAACCCGCATAGATCGTGGTCTTGCGCATGTTGAAGTAGTGGCCGGTGAGCGGCGGCGCATAGGGACGGTAATGCTCGGCAAACGACGGGTCGGCGATCCAGTCGATCTCGAGCGCTTCGCGCAGATAGGGCAGCGCATCGGGCCCCAATGCCTGCATCTGCAGCTCGGCAATGGTTTGCTGAATCTCGGATCCCTTGATCTTGAGCACCGACACTTCGGGACCCAACGCCCGCGATTCGTCCGCCGTCGCCGACAGCACGCGCAGATTGGTGATCTCGAGCGCCAGCAACTCGAGTTCCACCTGAGCGATGCGGTCGCGAAAGCGCGGCTCGTCGATCAAGGGGCGGCCATGGGCGGTTTCCTGGGCTGCGATTTCCTTGAGATTTTTCAATGCGCGCTTGCAGCTGCCGATGCCGGCATTGTTGGTGCGCTCGTGGGTCAGCAGGAATTTCGCGTAGGTCCAGCCCTTGTTCTCCTCGCCCACCAGGTTGTGCACCGGCACTTGCACATTGTCGAACCAAATCTCGTTGATCTCATGCTCGCCGTCCAGCATGGTGATGGGCCGAAGCGTGATTCCGGGCGATTTCATGTCGATCAGCAGGAATGAAATCCCCTGCTGCGGGCGCCCCTCGGAACTGGTGCGCACCAGGCAGAATATCCAGTCGGCGTACTGACCCAGCGTGTTCCAGGTTTTCTGGCCGTTGACGAGGTAGTGATCGCCTTGACGCACGGCGCTGGTGCGCAGGGAGGCGAGGTCGGAGCCGGAGCCCGGTTCGGAATATCCCTGGCACCACCAGTCCTCGCCGGCGAGAATGCGCGGCAGGAAGTAGGCCTGCTGCGCCGGGTTGGCAAACGTCATCAGTACCGGCGCCAACATCTTCAGCGAGAAGGCGTTCTGCGGAGGCGCGCCGAGGTCGGCCCGCTCTTCCTCGAATATGTGCTGCTGCACGACGTTCCAACCGGTGCCGCCGAATCGGGTCGGCCACATCACCGCACCCCAACCGTGGGCATGCAGAATCTGCTGCCAGCGCGTCAGGTCATCCTTCTGCAGACGCTTTCCCATGCCGGTCTTGGCACGGATGTCGGCGGGCAGTTCTGCCTCAATGAAGGCGCGCACCTGTGCGCGAAATGCCTCTTCCTCGGCGGTGTATTTCAGATCCACGCGAACCTTTCCATTATTTCCTTATGGCATCCGGCGCTCATGGTTGCAGGGCCTTCAGCGACAACCTATTAGCCGCCGGCGACAATTGCCTGTCCGGCTCCGACAATGGCCTGTGCGGGCCCAGGGAGCCTAGGAATCGATCGTCACCACTATCTTACCGCGTGCCTGGCGCGCGCCTAATCTGGCGATTGCTTCGGCGCCGCGCGCCAGGGGAAAGCGTTCGGTGACCGCCGGCCTGATGCGGCCCTCCAAATACAGCGTCATCAGCGCCGCGACGTTGGCCGCATGCAGCGCCGGAAAGCGGGCGGCGAATTCTCCCCAGAACACGCCGATGATCTGGCAGCTCTTGAGCAGCGGCAGATTGAGCGGCAACTTCGGGATGCCGGCCGTGAAACCGACCACCAGGTAACGGCCCTGCCAGCCGATCGCGCGCAGCGCGGCCTCGGTATAGTCCCCGCCCACACCGTCATAGACGACCTGGGCGCCCTCGGCGCCGCACGCGCTCTTGAGCTGGTCGGTGAACGCGCGTGCTTGACTCTTGTCGAGGGGTCCGGCCGGATATTGCACTGCTTCATCCGCACCATGAGCGCGCGCCAATGCGAGTTTCTCCGGACTCGAGGCGGCCGCGATGACGCGCGCGCCCATCGCCTTGCCGAGTTCGACCGCCGCAAGGCCGACGCCGCCCGCCGCGCCGAGCACCACCAAGGTTTCATCCGCGCACAATTGCGCCCTATCCTTGAGTGCGTGCTGCGAAGTGCCATAGGTCATGAGCAAAGCGGCGGCCTCGTCGAACGGCATGGCATCCGGAATCTTCCAGCAATTGCCGGCGGGTCCGACCGCCTTCTCGGCCATGCCGCCGCGCGCCGGAGACAGCAGCACGCGATCGCCGACCCGCAGGTGCACGACCCCCTCGCCCAGCGAATCAACCACTCCGGCCAGTTCGGATCCGGGCGAAAATGGCCGTGGCGGCTTGTACTGATACAGATCCTGAATGATCAGGAGATCCGGAAAATTGATTCCACAGGCGTGCACGGCGACCCGCACCTGACCCGGGCCCGCAATGGGTTCCGGGACGTCTTCGAGCACCAGGGTTTCGGGCCCGCCCGGATGCCTGCTGAGCAGTGCTTTCATGGAAGAGTCGCCCGTTGTTTGGCCGCGGCGGCTTCGCGATCCTGCAGCTCGCGCCACATGATCTTGCCGGCGCCTGACTTGGGCAAGGCATCGACGAATTCGACGATTCGCGGGTGTTTGTAGGCTGCCATATTTTCGCGGCACCAGTCGATGATGGCCTGCTCCGTGATTTTTCCGCGCCATTCCGGCCGCAGCACGATGACGGCCTTGACGGTCTCGCCGCGGTGCGCATCCGCAGTGCCGATGACGCAGGCTTCGAGGATGGCGGGATGCTGGTACATCTGCGATTCGACTTCGGTGGGCCAGACCTTGTATCCGGAGGCGTTGATCATGCGCTTCAACCGGTCGACCATGAAGAAGTAGCCCTCTTCATCGACTCTGCCCAGATCGCCGGTGCGCAGGAAGCGCTTGCCGTCGATCTCGATCAGGGCCTGGGCGCTGTCCTCGGGTTTGTTCCAGTACCCCAGAAACACCTGCGGCCCGTGCGTGACTATTTCGCCGACTTCGCCGGCCGGCAATTCGCGCAGCGTGGCTGGGTCGACGACCCGCGAATCGACATCATGGATGGGAATTCCCAGGCACTGCTGCTTTGCATGCTCCGGAGGATTGATATGTGTCGCCGCCATGGTCTCCGACAATCCATAGCCTTCGTAGTAGGTCACGCCCATGTCGAGCAGCCGCTGCGCCACCGCCGCCGGCATGGCGGCACCGCCGCCGCTCAAGCGCCGTATCGAACTCAAGTCATACTTGGCGAGGTCCGGGTTTGCAAAGAAATCCTGAATCATGGTCGGCACCGCGGTCCAGCTCGAAACCCGATAGCGCTGCACGCATTCGGCCGCCACATTGCGGTCCCAGCGAGGCAGCATCACCACCGTGTTGCCCACGTACATCGGCCCGTTCATCCCGCCCTGCATGCCGGTCACGTGAAACAGCGGCGCCACCGCCATCAGCGTCAGTTCGGGCTGCAACGAGAACCAGCGCATGCCCGCGACCGTCGTGTGCATGGCGCTGCGGTGGGTATGCATGCAGCCCTTGGGCGTGCCGGTGGTGCCCGAGGTATAGGGCATGACGCACAAATCGTCCGGTCCCGCGGTGAGGGGGCCGGGTTGCAGTCCACCGGCCAGTACGTCGCGCCACAAGGTCACTCCCGGTCCGGCGAACTGCCGCCGCGCGGCGGCGATGAAGTCCGGCACAGCGAGCGCCGTCGGATGCTTGAGATAGTCCGAGTACGCGGCAACGATCGCCGATTGCAGGCTCGAGT